>CADBTX010000204.1 GCA_902797705.1 uncultured Lachnospiraceae bacterium
ACAGGAAGAGTCAAGCTTCTTCGGTTCCATGGACGGTGCCGTGAAATACGTTAAGGGAGATACCAACGCCGGACTCATAATCACCGGAGTAAACCTGGTGGGGGGTATCGCAATGGCCATGCTCCGCAGGGGAATGACCTTCCAGGATGCCCTTAATACCTACACCATACTTACCATAGGTGACGGTCTGGTGGGTGAGATACCATCTCTCCTTATCTCTCTTTCCACAGGTATACTGGTTACCAAAGGAGCAAAGGAAGCAGACTTCGGACCCACCCTTGTACGGCAGATCCTTTCCACCCCCAAGGTCATGTATATGGCGGGAGGCATCATCGCCTTCCTGGGTGTGGCAACGCCCCTTAACCCCGTGATCTTTGTCACCATGGGAGCTATCTTCGTGGTGGGGGGCAGGATGATGCAGAGCCAGCTTGAGGTCCAGGCCGTGGAGGCTGAGGCCGAGAGGCCCGAGGAAGTAAGCGCAGAGGAGATAAGGAAGCCCGAAAATGTCATCTCCCTCCTGAATGTGGATCCCATAGAGCTGGAGTTCGGTTACGGTATCATACCCCTTGCGGATGTGAACCAGGGAGGCGACCTCCTTGACAGAGTGGTTATGATCAGACGGCAGATCGCCCTTGAGATGGGTACCGTGGTTCCCATCATCCGTCTCCGGGATAATATCCAGCTGAATCCCAATCAGTACATCATTAAGATAAAGGGTGTGCAGGTTGCGGAAGGAGAGATATTATTTGACCATTACATGGCAATGAACCCGGGATATGTGGAAGAGGAGATAACGGGTATCCCTACCTTTGAGCCCTCCTTCCATCTGCCGGCTACCTGGATCACGGAGAGCCAGAGAGAAAGAGCGGAGTCGGTGGGATACACGGTGGTGGATCCTCCCTCCATAATCGCCACGCACCTCACAGAGGTCATAAGAGCTCATATCAGCGAACTTCTTACCCGTCAGGATACCCAGAACCTCATCAATAACCTTAAGGAATCGAATCCCGAGGTTGTGGATGAACTCACACCAAAGATCCTGGGTATCGGCGAGATACAGAAGGTATTGCAGAACCTCTTAAAAGAGGGCATCAGCATAAGGGACCTGCTTACCATCTTCGAGTCCCTTGCAGATAACGGAGCCACCACAAGGGATACCGATATATTGACGGAGTACTGCCGTCAGGCTTTGAAGAGAGCCATCAGCGCCAGATATTTCCAGCCCGGGGAGAGCAACAGCGTAGTTACCCTGGATCCAGCCATCGAGCAGGAGATCATGGCCTCCGTGAAGCAGACGGAACAGGGATCTTACCTGACCCTTCCGCCGGACAGGACAAGGGCCATAATGGCGGCCACCGAGACCGAGATAAAGAAACTGGAGGATATGGGAAGAAATCCCATTGTCCTTACTTCACCCATTGTGAGGATATATTTCAAGAAACTTTCGGAGGATTATATAAGGGACCTTATCGTTGTGTCCTACAATGAGGTGGACAGCACTGCGGATCTGCAGTCTGTAGGGATAATCACAGCTTAAGTTATGATCATAAAGAAATTCACGGCAAAAACTGAAGAAGAGGCTACAAAAGAGGCGAGATCGGAGCTGGGGGAGAACGCCGTCGTAATGAATGTGCGTACCGTTAAGCCCGGCGGTCTTTTCGGTTTTTTTAAGAGAGCTCAGGTGGAGGTTACCGCTGCGATAGAAGAGGTGGCGGACAGCAATGTGTCCAATACAAAACCTGTGCAGCTGCCGCCTTACAGGCCCGAGGGAAAGGCTGCCCATACCATGTCTCTGGACAAGGGCATCAAGGAGAGCGGGGATATCGATCTCTCTATAGTCCGGGATGCAGCCAGGAAGATAGACGAGAAGGAACGGCAGGAGATAGCGGCGGAGGCTTCGAAGAGCAAGGCCGAAGGGGAAGAGAGCCGGGAGAAAAAGGCACTTAAGGACAGCGGTGATTCCAGCAGGGCCATATCGGAGAAGCTGGACAGCATCCACTCCCTTATCGAGAAACAGATAAAGAACGAGCACGGGGAAAGTGTTTCATCTGACGAAAAGAGCGAGGGAGAGGAAAAGGAGGCAGACGAGATCACCCGCTTCCTGGATCTTATCTCTGAGACCCTTAAGGACAACGAGGTGGATGAAAAGTATGTGAAAGCCATTGTGGAGGAGGCGAGACAGCTCCGTAAGCCCGGTGTTTCCATAGACTACATGCTTTCCGGCATATACCAGAGGCTTATCCTTAAATTCGGAGAGGCTGCCACTATTGAGAAAAATGCGGGGGAGCCGGAGGCCGTATTCTTCCTGGGACCCACGGGAGTGGGCAAGACCACAACCATCGCAAAGATAGCGTCAAGGCTTGTGGTACAGGACAAGAAGAGGGTGGCCCTTGTCACCACGGACACCTACAGGGTGAAGGCTGCGGAGCAGCTCCGTACCTATGCGGACATTCTGAACGTTCCCTTCAGGATAGTCTATGTGGATGACGACATGAGGAGTGCCCTGAACGAATTCAAGAATTTTGATTTCGTGCTGGTGGATACGGCGGGTCATTCTCCTAAGAACAATGAACAGATAGGGAACCAGAAGCAGTTCATAGACCTTACAAGGGATACGATGAAGATCACGGTCTATCTTGTGGTATCCGTTACCACGAAGTACAGGGATCTTCTTAACATAGCTGACACATATTCAAAACTGGTGGATTACAGGATCGTCTTCACCAAACTGGACGAGACCACCACGCTTGGGAATATGCTGAATCTGAAGCTTCACACGGGAGCTCCCATCTCCTATGTCACCAACGGGCAGGATGTGCCCGATGACATGGAGGTATTTGACGCCCAGAAGACCGTAAGGGTACTGCTGGGAGGCAAGGGTTCGGAATAAGAGGGAAAAAGTGGATCAGGCCGAGAAACTCAGAAATATAATAAAGGCCAGCCAGGTGGCTCCGGCAAGTACCGCCAGGGTCATAACCGTGACCAGCGGAAAGGGCGGCGTGGGCAAATCAAATGTGTCCATCAATCTTGCGGTGCAGTTTAAGTCCGCGGGAAAGAGGGTCCTGATATTCGATGCGGATTTCGGGCTGGCGAATATAGAGGTCATGTTCGGTGCCATACCGAAGCACAGCCTGGCGGATCTTATCTATCAGGGGGCGGCCATAAAGGACGTGATAACCTGGGGCCCCATGGGGATAGGATTTATCTCCGGAGGAAGCGGCATCGCAGGCATGGGTAACTTAAGCCGCGAGCATCTGGATTACCTTATCCGGAACCTTGCGGAACTGGACACCATGGCAGATGTCATTATAATAGATACAGCGGCAGGTATTTCGGAGGCGGTGCTTGAATTTCTTGTGGCCAGCCGGGAGATACTCCTTGTGACCACTCCGGAACCTACATCCATCACGGATTCCTATTCGCTGCTGAAGGCCCTGAACCTTCATTCCAAGTTCAATAAGGATGAGACAAAGGTAAAGGTCATCACCAACAAGGTGGATACAACGGAGGAGGGGCGTCAGCTCTATTCCAAGCTCAGCGCCGTGGTGAACAGATATCTGAAACTCAATATGGAATTTCTGGGGGTGGTACCCTATGACAATGCTCTTGTAAAGGCTGTCATGCAGCAGAGTCCTGTATCAATATCCAATCCTACCACCAAGGCCACAAAGGCCTTCATGGATATTGCGGATACGCTGATGAACATACCTCACCAGGAGACGGTATACAGAAGGGGAATGAGCGGATTTTTTGCGAATATTATTGCGGGAAGGAAATTTTCTTAAATGCTAAATGACTATATTGTGCCCGGCAACAGACTGGAACTGACTTCTACAAGATTTTCCGAGGAATCCACGGAGGATCTGGAGGGGAAGGCAGGAGCCAAAGGCCGTATCTATCACTCGAAAATATATGACATTCGCTCCGAGGAAGAGATAGAGATAGAGATGCCCATAGAAAAGGGAAAGCTCATCCTTCTTCCCGTGGGAGGGGAATTCGATCTGTGCTTCTATACATCCACAGGTCTTTACCAGTGCTACTCGGTGGTAAAGGACAGGTTCAAGTCAAATAACCTGTATATACTGGTGATGGAGATCACCAGCGGTCTGAGGAAATTCCAGAGAAGGGAATACTACAGGTTCAACTGCATCCTGGATATGAAGTGCAGGAAGCTCAGTGAGGAAGAGCAGGAGGCCTACGTGTCACGGTCCGTTGAGTTCCTGGACACGGATCTGACCCTTGAAGACGGAGTGATCGTTGATATAAGCGGAGGAGGCGCCAGGTTCGTATCTGATCAGAAATTTGACGAGAACGCCAGGGTGCTCTTCAGGTTTTCCCTTATGATGGACGATAAACCCCAGCAGTTCTCCATTGTGGGAAGGATAATAAAGTCCAATCCCAAGGAGGGAGTGCCGGACAAGTTCGAGAACCGTATAAAGTTCCTGAGCCTGGACAGCCGTGAAAGAGAAGACATCATACGTTACATCTTTGAAGAAGAACGGAAGATGAGACGGAAAAACAGTGATTCGCGTTAAGTATTGTCATTAGGGTCGGGGTGGGAATAATTACCCCTCATCCGTCAGCTTCGCTGACACCTTCTCCCCGAGGAGAAGGCAGGATGTTAATGATATAGACAAGTTAAGGAGTTGGAGTGAGCATGGGCAGCAATGATCAAAAGAAAATAATGGTTGTAGATGATTCTGCACTCATGAGAAGGATTGCAGGTGATATAATCGATGGTGATAGCAGATATCACGTTGAGGACAAGGCTCATGACGGCCTGGAAGCCCTGGAGCTTCTGAAAAAGAAGCACTACGATGCAGTGGTACTGGACGTCAACATGCCACGTATGAGCGGACTTGAACTGCTGCGGGAGCTGCAGAAACAGAGGATAAGCGCCAGAGTCCTGATGTTTTCTTCTACTACAGGAGAGGGGACAAAGGAGACAATAGAAGCGCTTGAACTCGGAGCGGTGGACTTTATTCAAAAGCCTGCAGGACTGGCTGCCCTGAAGGACGGAGAATTCAGAAAGCACTTTCTGGAGCTGCTGGCAGTGGTGGCGAAGGCAAGCCTGGTCAGCGGTGTGGGAACTGTTTCCGCACCTCATGCCACGGTTCACAAGCCTCAGGAGACTCATGCTCCGGAACCGGCAGATACCCGTGATAAGAGCAGATTTACCAAGGTAAATCTTGCCAACATGAACAACATCAAGCTCAGGGGTCCTGTACCGGCTGTTTCCGGGGAAAAGTGCATAGCCATTGCCTGCTCAACGGGAGGACCCAAAGCTCTGCAGAAGGTCATTCCCTATATCCCTGCCGGGATAAATGCTCCGATCCTGCTGGTGCAGCATATGCCTGCCGGGTTTACCAAATCTCTCGCAGAGAGGCTGGATACCCTTTCAAAGGTCAGGGTCAAGGAAGCGGCAGACGGGGATCTTCTGGAGAAAGGCACCGTATATCTCGCGGCCGGTGGTAAACACATGAAGGTCGGGAAGAGCGGCAGCCATATGAGGATCTATTATACGGACGAACCTGCCAGGGAAGGCGTAAAGCCTGCGGCCAACTATATGTATGAGTCGCTGGTGGATTCACCATATGCGGAGATCTGCTGTGCAGTTCTTACCGGAATGGGTGCCGACGGCACTGCCGGTATCGAGAACCTAGAGAAACGTAAAAAAATCTATGTGATCGCTCAGGACGAGCCTACCAGCGCGGTATACGGAATGCCCAGGGCAATAGCCCTTACCGGACTGGTGAGCGAGATAGTTCCTCTGGACATGGTGGCTGAAGCGATCGCGAAGCACGTGGGGGTAAGGTAATATGGATGTAGGCCAGTATTTAGGTATTTTCCTGGATGAATCCCAGGAGCACATTCAGGCACTTAATGACAATCTTCTTACACTGGAACAGGATCCGGAAAACGAAGATTCCATTAACGAGATATTCCGTGCAGCCCATTCCTTAAAGGGAATGGCAGGTACAATGGGATATAAGCGCCTGCAGAGACTGACACACGACACGGAGGACGTTTTTTCGGCTATCCGCGGCGGGTCCATGAAGGTGACTTCAAATCTTATCGATATCCTTTTCCAGGCACTGGATGCCATTCAGGGATATGTGGATACCATAAGGGATTCTTCCGATGAGGGTGAGGACGATAACGAGTCCATCATAGCCGAGCTGAACAAGTTCCTGTCCGGCGGCGGAGATGCGGAAGCGGCTGCTCCCGCAGGAGACGCAGGAAGTGCTGCTCCGGAGGGAGGCGAAGAGGCCCCCAAGGCGGATGGGAATAAGGCATTATACAAGAACATAGTTCTGGAAGAGGCCCAGAGAGATGTTATGAAGGACGCCGTTGTGGCAGACAAGAAGGTTTACGGCTTCACGGTATTTATCGATGAGAGCTGTATGCTGAAGGCCGCAAGAGCTTTCCTGGTGTTCAAGGCCGTAGAGGAACTGGGCGAGATAATCGTAAGTGAGCCCTCTTCCCAGGATATAGAGGATGAAAAGTTTGATTTCTCATTCAGCATCTTTGTCATCACCGGTGAGGAGATGGAGAAGGTGGTGGCTGCCATCAAGTCCGTTTCCGAGATAGTAGACGTGGTGGGTGAAGAATACAATGAGGAAATGATCGACAATAACGGAAGCACAGCCGCAGCTGAAGAGACGGAGACGGCTGCAGCAGAGACCGAAGCCGCAGCACCCGCAGAGGCAGCAGTTGAGCATACAGCTCCCGCCCAGCCTGCACCCAGTGCCGCTGCATCAGGCTCTTCCAAGAAGGCGGCTCCTGCGAAGAAGCCGGTTGCCAGCCAGACAGTCCGTGTTGATATAGAGAAGCTGGATATACTGATGAATCTGGTATCCGAGCTTATCATCGCAAAGAACGCCCTTGTTTCATCGGCGGCCCAGATGTCCGGCGGATCCAATTCCGAGAGTCAGGTCATTACCGAGAACGTGGAATATCTTGAGAGCGTTACCACAAACCTCCATGAATCAGTCATGAAGGTCCGCATGGTGCCTATCGAGAATGCTCTGCAGAAATTCCCGAGGATGATCAGGGATCTGGATAAGAAGCTTGGCAAGAGGATGCAGCTTACCATCACCGGTGAAGAGACAGAGCTTGACCGTACCGTGGTGGATCAGATCGGAGATCCTCTTATGCATCTCCTCCGGAACAGTGCCGATCACGGTCTGGAAACTCCGGAAGTCAGGGCGGAAAGAGGAAAGCCCGAAACAGGTTCCATCTTCCTCAATGCTTATCAGGAAGGCAACAACGTTATCATAGAAGTAGGTGATGACGGTAACGGTGTGGACGTTGAGGCTGTAAGGGCCAAGATAATCGAGAGAGGTTATCTCCCCGAGGAACAGGCTCAGCAGATGACGGATAAGGAAGTTATCGACGTTCTCTTCGATCCCGGATTCTCCATGGCGAAGAAGGTTACGGATATCTCCGGACGAGGCGTGGGCCTTGACGTTGTTAAGAGTAATATCGAGCAGCTGGGTGGTGACGTTGAAGTAAAGACGAAGCTAGGAGAAGGTTCCACCTTCATAGTAAGGCTTCCTCTTACACTGGCCATCATTCAGGCCCTTATGGTTCTTGTGGGCGGAGAGAAATACGCCATTGCCCTTGGAAACATACAGACCATCGAGGATATTCCGATCTCCGAGATCAGGCTTGTGGAGAACAAGGAAGTCATTCAGCTCCGCGGCTCCGTAATACCCATCATCAGGCTTTCGGATATGCTGGATGCTCCCGTGGTGGAGAGGGATAACGAGAACCTTATCATCGTCGTTGTTAAGAAGGGAGACAGCCTGGCAGGTCTGGTAGTCGATGAGCTCATGGGCCAGCAGGAAGTAGTTATCAAATCCCTTGGTAAATATATCAATACCAGCAGGATCATAAGCGGTGCTACCATCCTCGGTGACGGTGAAGTTGCGCTGATCATTGATTCAAATGCACTGTTCTAAGGGGGTAGATAGTAATGGCTGATGAATTAAGAATCATAGACAATGATGTTACCCAGTATATCGTTGTGGGACTCGGAAACGAGCAGTACGGCATAGATATCAAGTATATCGACAACATAGTACGTATGCAGAGGATCACCAGAGTTCCGAAGAGTGCCGAGTATTTCAGAGGCGTGATCAATCTCCGCGGCGAGGTGGTTCCGGTAATGAGCCTCAGGATAAAGATGGGTCTTCCCGAAGATGAGATCACCGGAAAGAGCCGTATCATCATCCTCAAGGTTGAACAGAGCGGAAGCATCGGTGTACTGGTGGATGAAGTTAAAAAGGTTTACAATCTCAGCGCTGAGGACGTGGAAGAAAATATTTCCCATGACAGCAAGAGCGGCATGCAGTCCTTTATAAGCGGAGTAGGAAAGGTTGAGAACGGCCTCGTGTCACTCCTCGATATTTCCACTATCATAGGTGAGGTTGATATTTAAGTCCGGCATAGGGAAACCGTCATTCATGACGGTTTCCCTGTTATAGATTCTTGTCATGCTTTTTTGATCATAATTGTTGAAAGGAGTACGGCGATATGGGAGAACTTGATCTTAACCATGTTGACGATATGTATTTTGATGTCCTGAAGGAGATCGGGAATATCGGAGCCGGAAATGCGGCCTCCAGCTTAGCCCAGATGCTTCAGGCAAAGGTGGATATGAAGGTCCCCAGAGTTGAACTTCTGGACTTTAACCAGATCGGAGAGGCCATCGGAGGGGATGACCAGATCATGGCGGGTATATATGTCCTTGTTCAGGGAGATATCACAGGAAGCATGATGTTCCTTCTGGAGCAGAAGTCAGCTCAGCGTCTTATCGGTAATATGATGGGCGCTATGGGCATGGAGCCCGGAGGCGGGGATGTATTAAATGAGATGGAGCAGTCGGTCTTAAAGGAGATAGGAAATATCATTACCGGCGCCTACCTCAATTCACTTTCCGCCATGACAAATCTGAAGATAACGGAGTCAGTTCCCGACCTTACCGTGGATATGGCCGGAGCGATCCTTTCTGTGCCCGCCATAGAATTCGGAATGGTAGGTGACAAGATGCTCATGATACAGACGGCCTTCAGCAATGATGACGAGCTGAACGGATACTTTATTCTTGTTCCGGATCTGCCGTCCTACAGTAAACTGTTGTCTGCCCTTGGTATTGCTATTTGATCATTGAGATGCTGTATCTGCAGAGTTCATACCCTGCAGGATATGGGGAGAAAGTAGATGAATGAGCTGATAAAAGTTGGTATGGCCGACCTGAAACTATGCCCCAAAGGCCAGGGGATCACCACTCTGGGACTGGGTTCATGCGTGGGCGTGGCCATCAGAGATAAGGTGACCGGAAACGGTGGACTGGCGCATGTGATGCTGCCTGACAGTACGGCCATCAGGAGTAATCAGAATATCGCAAAATTTGCGGATACCGGTGTCAAAGAGCTGGTGCGCCTGATGGAACAGCAGGGAGGAAACAGATCCAGGTTCACAGCAAAGATCGCCGGCGGAGCCAAGATGTTCCAGTTTTCCAATAATACCGCCCTTGTAAATGTGGGTGACAGGAATGTGGAAGCGGTGAAAAAGGTTCTGGCGGAGCTTAGGATACCTATTCTTGCCCAGGATACGGGACTGAATTTCGGACGTACCGTGGAGTTTTTCCCGGAGACCGGAGATTATATCATCAAGGCCGTAGGTAAGCCGGTGAAGACCATATGAGTGACGCATCCATAGAAGAGGGTAAGGAAGAACAGAAGGATCTTTCCGATACCGAAGAAGAAAAAACAGAAGAAGAAAACCCGGATGAAGAGGAAGGAAAGATTGAGCCTCTTCATCTTCATACAAGGACCGTTCCTACCATCGTTATGCTTTTCGGCGGTGGTGCTTCGGCGATATTTACCTTTGTAAGGCATGATAAGCTGCTTACATCCCTTATCATAATCTTTGTATCTCTGGTGGTCTTTCTCGTGCTGGGGGACATTATCAAACTGATATTGGATAGCATAGTGATCGAACCTCCGGAAAAGCCTGCAGGGGAAAAGGATAAGGTCATTGAACGTTCCTCCGGTGAGGAAGCAGGAGAAGCCGGCGGAAACGGTGAAGTTTCCGGTGGTAATGAGAACACCGAGCAGATAGAGACGTAAAGCTGCTTTAAGACAGTCAGGAATCGCAGCATTACAGAAATTAAGAGGGGGGAGATTATCGTCCCATGGATGAGGTTTCCAGAAAGAAGCTCTGGGAGGATTACCTTAAGAGTAACGATCCCGGACTCAGGGAAAAGATCATAGTTGAATATGCTCCTCTTGTTAAGGTGGTGGCTGGCAGACTCAGCATGTATCTCGGATACAATGTGGAGTATGATGATCTGGTGGGCTATGGAGTTTTTGGCCTTATAGATGCCATCGATAAGTTTGACATGACAAAGGACGTGAAGTTTGAGACCTACGCCTCTCTTCGCATCAGAGGTTCCATCCTTGACCAGATAAGGAAGATGGACTGGATCCCGAGGACTGTCAGACAGAGACAGAAAAAGATCGATCAGGCCATAAAGGAGATAGAAGGGGAGACGGGCAGGACCGCTTCCGACCGTGAGATAGCCGGAAAGCTGGGCATCAGCGATGATGAGTATGCGGACTGGCAGGCTCAGATGGCAGTCACCAACGTGGTATCCCTTGATGAATTCCAGGAAGCCGGGGCAGAGGTTCCGGTGAAGGATGTGGGAAATCAGGACAGGATACTGGGACCTGAGGATGTGGTGGAGAAGGATGAGCTGAAGAAGACTCTGGCGGAGTCTCTGGAGCTCCTTACGGAAAAGGAGAGAAAGGTCATCCTGCTCTATTACTATGAAGAGCTGACATTAAAGGAAATAAGCAATATCCTGGAGGTGTCGGAGTCGAGAGTATCACAGCTTCATGTGAGAGCTCTCCAGAAAATGAAGACAAAACTCGGAAAGTATTTGGGGCTTATCACCGACAGGGTCTGAAAGGGCGGTACCTATGAGCGGAAGAAACGGATATTTTAAGTTGGTTCTGGACAGCGGAGGAACTTCCCTTGTGATCTACCCTCCCACAGAGGACGGTAAAAAGGTTGATTTCCGGGAGCTTGAGGGATACCTGAAGAGAAAGAACCTGGAATACAGCGCCACCATGATCCGTTCCGCCATAGACAAGGGAGCGGAGAGCAGGGTCCTTTTACAGAAGACAAAGATCCCCGAGGTCAATGAGGAGACCTCCGTCAGTGTAAGTGAAGACGGGATGCGGGCCATCTTCCGGTTTTATCCTTCTACGGAGGGCGGCACTAAGGTTGACTTAAATGAGATAAAGGGCGACCTGAAGGCCAACGGCATAAAGGCAGAGCTTAAGGAAGAGGTCTTTAACGAATTTCTCGCCAACAAGGAGTACTGCAGGAGTTATGTTCTGGCAGAGGGAAAGCCGCCTGAAGAGGGAAGTGACGGAGAGATAAAATATCTCTTTAACACGGATCCTTCCATGAAGCCGACAGTGAAGGAAGACGGCTCCGTGGATTTCTTTCATCTGAACACCGTTACGGTCTGCGCAAAGGACCAGGTGGTGGCAGAGCTTATCCCTTCTGTTCCGGGAAAAGAGGGATATGACGTATACGGCGGCAGGCTTCAGCCCAGACCGGTAAAGGATGTGCATTTCAGCCACGGCCCGAACCTCCATGTTTCGGATGACGGGAAGCAGCTGATATCCGATATTGACGGACATATCGATCTTGTTCAGGATAAGATCTTTGTTGCCGGGGTTCTGGAGCTTGAGAATGTGGACACCTCCACCGGCAATATCGAGAACTATCAGGGAAATCTTCTCGTAAAGGGCAATATCACCGCAGGTTTTACGGTTAAGGCCACAGGGGATATAGAGGTAAGGGGTGTCATAGAAGGCGCCTATGTGGAGGCCGGAGGACAGATCACCGTTGTCCGCGGCGTGAACGGCATGGAAAAGGGAGTGCTGAAGGCCGGGAAGAACGTGGTGGTCAAATATATTGAAAATGCCACCGTGTCCGCCGGAGCAAATGTGACCACCGAGTGCATAATCAACAGTAAGGTCACAGCCGGAAACGGTATCTATGTCGACGGAAAGAAGGGATTCATAAGCGGGGGAAGTGTGAGAGCCCGCTTTGAGATAGAAGCTAAGATCATCGGTTCCGATATGGGAGGGGACACCATCCTGGAGGTGGGGATCGATCCCGCCATAAAGGAAAGACTTGCGGAACTCCGCGGTGAAAATGATTCCCTTTCAAAGAATGCAAAAAAGATACAGCCTGTGATCCTTGCCATGCAGCAGAGGGTGAAGAAGGGTGAAAAACTTTCTTCGGGGCAGGTGCAGCAGGTCAAGGTGCTTTCGGCGCAGCTTATAGAATGCCAGAAAAAATACGGAGAGAACCAGAAGGAGATCGACTCCATCATGGAGGAAATGGAGGGAGCGGATGACGCCGTGATCGCCGTTAGGGACATGGCTTATGCCGGTACCAGGCTTACGGTATCCGATTCCACCATGGTACTTAAGACAGCATATAATTACTGCAGATTTGTAAGGAAGCGCGGAGAGGTTTCCATGATACCCTTCGTTTAAGGAGCTGTTCATCATTCTGCAGGCAGAAAGGTACAGTAATGGCCATAAGTCCGATTCTCTTTAACGGCACCATTTCAGCATCACAGAATGTGGCTGATTTCCGGGCCGCTGAGGAAGGAAAGGTTAATATCATGCAGGGGGAAGCCGCCCAGAGGAATGAAGATGACACGGAGGGAAAACTGAACCGTGTCAGGGAGGCGGACGACGCAAATAACGACCAGAGGAAATTTGATTCTTCGGAAAAAGGCGATAACGAGTATGCCGGAGACGGCGGAAGAAACAGGAAACGTAAGGACAGGGACGGTACAGTCCTCATTAAGAAAAAAGGTGGGTTTGATATAACGATATGACGATCATGGGAATAGTGCTCCTTGTTTTGGGAGCACTGCTTTTTGTCGCAAGTTTTCTGGTGCCTGACGACAGACGTGACCTGGGCAAGTCAGCAAAGGCCATGGGTCTTAAGCTGGACCGGATGATAGACGAACGGGTGGAGCAGGTAAAGGGCAGGCTTTCCGACGTGGCCGGGGCTGCCAGGGAAGAAGAGGAGCAAAGGGCCAAAAGGGAGCTGGAAAGGCTCACCAATGAAAAGATAATGGCCATAGAGGATTACAGCAAGGTGGTGATGGATGAGATCGAAAAGAATCACCAGGAGGTAATGTTCCTCTATGACATGCTGGACAATAAGAGCTCGGATCTGAAGAATACCATCCGGAAGGCGGACGCCGTAAAGAAGGAGCAGGAGAGCATCTTCAGGGAGGGCGAGGAAGAGGACAGCACGGAGCCCATAAGAGAACTCCTGTACAGTGATGAAAAAGAGAAGAGCATGTCCGGAATGGACAGGCTTAAGAGTGCCATTCAGGGTCTTGGAGAAGGCGGAGCGCCTAAGGAAGCGGCGGAAGAGCCTATTGCATCTCCGGCTCCGGAGTCCGGGAATGAGGTCGAGATATCCAGGAATGACCGGGTCCTTGAATTAAAGAGAAGCGGCATGGACAATGTGGATATAGCAAAGACACTGAATATAGGTGTGGGAGAGGTCAATCTTATAACCGACCTTTTCAGTGGTGAAGGAGATACGGCAGGTAATGAGTAAGTCATATGAAAGGTATGATCTAATATGAATCTCAGATCGTATTTAAGAGGAGGAGGCATGGGCCTCCTGGTGGCTGCTCTTGTGCTTTCCTTTTCGGGAACGGATAAAGCCGGGGCCATGACGGATGCGGAAGTGATGGCGAGAGCACGAGAACTGGGAATGACCGACGGTAACGAGGTACTGTCGGAGGCCTATACTGTGGTGGATGCTCCGGAGCTTGAAACTGAAGAGATGATAGAGACAGTCCCCTCTACGGAGGCTGCTTCGGAAGTGCCTGCGGAAGCGTCCACGGAAGAGCCTTCGGAGTCTGTTTCGGAAGCGTCTGCGGAAGCAGTCACGGAAGCAGCAACAGAGACGTCTACGGAGGCTTCTTCGGAAGCGTCTTCAAAGACCGGTTCGGAAGCGTCTGCGGAAGCAGCCACGGAAGCGTCCACAGAGGCTTCTTCGGAAGCAGCCGAAGAGGCTGTAACAGAGGATACTTCGGAAGTGTCTTCGGAGGCAAAGAACATCACCTCGGAACTTACGGGTGAAGATAAGACAAAGTCGGAGCTTCTTGCGGATGCAGCGGAGACCGAAGCGGAGAGCATCTCTCCCGTTACGGATTCCGCCTCGGGCTTTATTTCGGTACATATAAGCGGCGGTTCATCCTATGCCGTGGCTAAGGCTCTGGAAAACGCCGGGGCTGTGGCGGATGCGGCGGCCTTTGACAGATATCTCTGCACGAAGGGCTATGACAGAAGGCTTTCAACCGGTGATTTCAGGATACCTGCGGGAGCCGGGGAAGAGGAGATCGCCCTTATACTTATGAGAAGATAGATGATGTGACAGGAGGAGGTAAAGATAATGTCATTTGAAGAAGAGTACAAAAAGAAACTGGTCAGTGCGGAAAAGGCAGCGGAAGCGGTGAATAGCGGCTGCTGGGTTGATTACGGGTGGACCACAGGTACGCCGGTAAAGGTGGACGCGGCCATAGCAAAGAGGCTTCCCGGGCTTCATGACGTGAATTTCCGGGGAGGCATCCTTATGTGGGAGCCTGAGATATTTAAGATCGAAGAGCCCGAAAAGCATATGACCTGGAACAGTTGGCATATGGGCGGTTTTGAAAGAAAGGCAGCCACCAGGGGCTTTGGATTCTACTGTCCTCTGCGCTACAGCGAGCTTCCCAGGCACTACATGGAAAGCGAGACCACCCTGGATGTGGCGGTATTCCAGGTGGCACCCATGGACAGCCACGGATTCTTTAATTTCGGTCCCAACTGCAGCCACATGGAAGCGGTATGTAAGACGGCAAAGACCATAATCGTGGAAGTAAATAAGAATATGCCAATGTGCTACGGCAGCACCGTGAATGAAGTGCATATTAGCGATGTGGATATGATAGTTGAGGGCGACAACCAGCCCATAGGTGAAATGGGTGCTGCAGGCGAGCCCACCGAGGTGGATATCAAGGTGGCAAACCTTATTGTTCCCCAGATCCCGGACGGCGCCTGCCTTCAGCTTGGCATAGGTTCAATGCCCAATACCATCGGAAGTTTTATCGCAAAGAGCGACCTCAAGGATCTGGGAGTGCATACGGAAATGTATGTGGATGCCTTTGTGGATATCGCCGCAGCGGGAAAGATAAACGGCAGCAGAAAGAATCACGGAAAGGGCAAGCAGGTATATGCCTTCGGCGCAGGCACGAAGAAGCTCTACGACTACCTCAACAACAATCCGGAGTGTCTTGCGGCCAGTGTTGACTACGTAAATGACATCGATTCCGTAAGCAGCCTCGATAATTTCATTTCCATAAACAATGCGGTGGATGTGGATCTCTTCGGACAGGTTAATGCGGAGAGCGCAGGAACAAGGCAGATCTCCGGAGCCGGCGGACAGCTGGACTTCGTACTGGGGGCATACCGCAGCAAGGGAGGAAAG
>CADBTX010000205.1 GCA_902797705.1 uncultured Lachnospiraceae bacterium
AACTCCCGGCCCTTCAGCATATCGCTGTGCATGGTGGACTTCAGTTCCTCCATGCTGTCAAATTTCCTTTCCCCTCTTGAAAAGTGGAGTAGATCCACCCTCAGATTCTCACCGTACAGGTCGTCATTGAAATCGTACAGAAACGTTTCCGCATTGACCCTTCCGTCCTCCTGCACAGTGGGTTTTATCCCTATATTGGTAATGCTCTTTACCTTTTCCGAACCAAAGCTGGTCTCGGAGAAATATACCCCGAAGGGCGGCAGAAGCTTGCTATCCTCCGGAAATATATTGACCGTAGGCATGTCAAGCACCTTGCTCCCGAGCTTTCTCCCGTGGCTCACCTTTCCGATGATACTATACGGTCTGGAAAGCAGTGCGTTCACCATCTCCATGTCCCCCTGTTTCAGTTTATCCCTAACAAGGGAGGAGCTCACGGTCTCGTCATGAAACCTGACCTTTTCCACCATATGGACCTGAAAACGGCCCTTTGACGCACTTCTTAAAAAGCCGATATCTCCTTTTCCGCCTCTGCCAAAGCTCATATCCGGCCCCGCGGCTATATAGGCGGCATTCAGACCCTTTATCAGTATCTCTTCCACAAAATCACCGGGAGAGATACTTACCGTGTTTTCACGGAGAGGGTACTCCAGAAGATAATTGATCCCCCTCTCCCTCACCGCCTCTTCTCTTTCCAGGTTGGTGGTGAGCATCTCCGGTTTTTCCCCGGTGAAATACGATGTAAACGGCTGATCGAAGGTGAAAAGAAGGGTCTTTAAGCCCTTTTCCTCCGCATACTCCATCATTGTATCAATGAGACGTATATGCCCGAGATGTATGCCGTCAAACTTTCCTATTGTGAGGGCAAGGGCGGGCTTTTCCTCACCGGAAGCCCTGAAATGCGCCTCATATTCCTCTATTCCGTGAAATACCTTCATAAGAACATTTTTTTAAGTCTGGCAAGTCCTTTTGAAACGGTATAAACCGCAGCAAAGCTCCCATCCTTCAGATGTACCCTGTAATCCCCGTCACGTACCTTATCCGGCACATTAAAGGGATTGCCGTTCCTTAAGAGGCTCTCGCTCTTCCCGTTAACGGTGAAGGAAGGAAGGGACATGAATACAGACTCTATATCCCTTATAAAACTGTCTATATCCCCTTTATCAACGTGCTCCTTCACCTCATCAAGTGTCAGTGCGTCCATAAGAGAGTATGAAGAAACCCCTGTCCTCACAAGGCTCTCCATTGCAGCCCCTGTACCAAGCTTTTCTCCCATATCCCTGATAAGGGATCTTACATAGGTCCCCTTTCCGCACCGTACCCCAAAGGAAACCAGCGGCGGTTCAAAATCCCGGAGCTTTATATCATATATCTCCACATGACAGGGCTTCCGCTCTATCTCGACGCCCTCTCTTGCCAGCTCATAGAGCTTCCTTCCGTTCACCTTTTTGGCGGAATACATGGGGGGTATCTGGTCATAGCCTCCCACAAAGGATTTAAGCGCCTCTTCAGTCTCTTCCCGGGATGGAGCGTTTTCCTTATCGATAAGACGCTCTGTCAGGATCTCCCCGGTCATATCCTCTGTGTCCGTAGTGACTCCCAGTCTTGCCACGGCTTCGTATTCCTTAAAAGTATCCGTTAAGATACTCACCGTCTTTGTGGCTTTCCCAAGGCAGACCGGCAGCACTCCTGTGGCATCGGGGTCCAGAGTCCCGGTATGGCCGATCTTTTTCATCTTCAGGATACCCCGGAGAACGGCCACCACATCATTACTGGTATATCCCTTCTCCTTATTGATCACCAGGATCCCTTCGAATCCTTTATCCATCAGAAGATCCCGCATCGAACTGCTTCTCGATCTCCGCCGAGATATTGTTCAGGATGTCGTGATAGGTGCCGTTCATTGAAAAACCGGCAGCCTTCTTATGGCCCCCGCCTCCGAATTTCTTTGCGATGACCGCCAGGTTCACACGGTCGCTGGCCCTCATGGATACCTTGTAGAGGTTCTGCTCATGTGAACTCTCATACATGAAAACAGCCACATCCACGCCCTTGGTCTTATAAAGCTGGTTTGCGATGCCGTCAAAGTCGTGGCTGGTGGCACCATAGAAATCCATGGTCTTATGGTCGACAACAGACGCAATGCAGCGGCCGTCCATAAAAAGAATGCTCTCCAAAATGGCCCTTCCCATTATCTGGTTCTGCACATAGGTCTTTTCGTAATATGTCTTATTGATTATGGTGGTAAAGTCAAAGCCGAATTCAATGAGCTTTCCCACGGTCTCAAGGGTATGCCTTGAAGTATTGGAATACTGCAATATCCCGGTATCGTGAATGATCCCCGTATAGATGCAGACAGCGATATCCCTGTCAAGCTTTGACTCATCCATAAGGTTGAATGTAAGTTCCGAGGTGGAACTTGCCTGAGGATCTATGTAAGAATATCTTCCGAAACCCGTGTTGCTTATATGATGGTCAATGCAGGCAGTGGTCCCTGCGGAGGAAAAATACTTTTGAGCAGCGCCAAGTCTGTCCATATCCCCCAGATCCATGGCGATAAATAAGTCATAGACCTTATCCGGCATATCCTCTTCCAGTATGGTTATCTCATCAAAACCCTTCATGTAGGAGTATATCTCCGAGGGCTTTTCAAGCAAAAGGGCCAGTTCCTTTTCCGGCCACAGTTTTTTTATGTAGTTATACAAAGCGAGGGTAGAACCCACTGCATCGCCGTCAGGCCTTACGTGGCCTGCAATACATACGGATCCCGCCCCCTCTAAAATCTCCTCAAGCTTAAACATCCTCTTCTCCTCGCATTGCCCGGATCTCATTGTCATGCTTCATCACATCATCGATCTTCTTTGACATATCGACTCCGTAAGCAATGGAACCGTCCATAACGAATTCTATCTCGGGAGTGTTGCGCAGGTTCACTATCCTGGCCAGTTCCCTTCTGATAAAGCCCTTTGCGGAATTAAGTCCCATATAGGTATCATCCCTTTCCTTATCTCCCCCAAGGACACTGATATATGCCTTGCAGGTCTTAAGGTCAGGGGATACCATCACTTCCACCACGGATGAATAGGGACTCACCCGGGGATCCTTTACATCCCTTATTATCGATGACAGGGCTCTCTGCACTTCACCGTTTATCCGGTTATTCTTTGTAGAGTTCTTTCTCACTTATTTTCTCTCAACCTCGACCATCTTGTAGCACTCAACGGTATCCAGCTCCCTGACATCATTAAAGTCTTCGAATACCAGACCGCACTCGTAGCCTTCCCTGACTTCCTTTGCATCATCCTTAAATCTCTTTAAGGAAGCAAGCTTTCCTTCGTGTATAAGCTCTCCGTCTCTCATGATACGTACGGAGCAGCCTCTTTCAACGATACCGTCTGTCACATAGGATCCGGCGATATTACCTATCTGGCTCGCCTTGAAGATCTGACGGATCTCAACGTGACCGATGATCTTCTCTTCAAATACAGGAGCCAGCATGCCCTTCATGGCAAGCTCCATATCGTCTATAGCCTGATAGATGACCTTATAAAGCCTTATATCCACATCTTCCTGCTCCGCGCTCTGCTTCGCCATGTTATCGGCCTTAACATTGAAGCCGATTATAATGGCGTTTGAAGCGGATGCCAGAATAACGTCGGACTCGCTTATGGCTCCTACTCCGGAGTGGATGACCTTTAATGCCACTTCCTCATTTGAAAGCTTGAGAAGGGATGTCTTCAGGGCTTCCACAGATCCCTGAACATCAGCCTTGATAATGACATTGAACTCCTTAAGATCGCCCTCCTTGATCTGTGAATACAGATCGTCAAGGGACATCCTGGTCTTGGTATCGCGGAGAAGCTCATTCTTCTGCTGTGCCTTAAAGGTATCCGCGAAGTTCTTCGCCTCCTTGTCGGATTCGGGAGATACAAAGATCTCACCTGCTTCCGGCACATCATCAAGTCCAAGTATCTCGGCAGGAGTGGAAGGCGTAGCCTCCTTGATCTTCCGTCCGTTCTCATCCAGCATGGCTCTTACTCTGCCGTGGCAGGCGCCGACCGCAATGAAATCTCCCACATGAAGGGTTCCCTTCTGCACCAGTATGCTGGCAACAGGTCCCCTTCCCTTGTCAAGCCTTGCTTCCAGCACAAGACCTCTGGCCTTTCTGTCTGAATTGGCCTTTAATTCCATAACATCGGCGGTTAAGAGGATCATCTCCAGGAGCTGGTCTATGCCCTCTCCTGTCTTTGCGGAAACCGGAACAAATACGGTAGAACCGCCCCAGTCCTCGGGGATCAGCTCATGCTCGGACAATTCCTGCTTAACTCTTTCGATATTGGCGCTGGGCTTATCTATCTTATTTACCGCAACTATTATCTCAACTCCTGCGGCCTTTGCGTGGTTTATAGCCTCCTCTGTCTGGGGCATCACTCCGTCGTCCGCAGCAACGACAAGGACTGCGATATCCGTGGAGCTCGCGCCTCTCATTCTCATGGCTGTGAAGGCCTCATGTCCGGGAGTATCGAGGAAGGTGATCTTCTGTCCCTGGACCTTTACCATATATGCACCGATGGCCTGAGTTATGCCGCCGGATTCCTTTTCCGTCACACGGGTCGCCCTTATCTTATCCAGAAGGGAGGTCTTACCGTGGTCAACGTGTCCCATTACGCACACAACGGGAGGACGCTTGGTGAAGTTTGCGGTATCCTCTTCCTCTTCCTTCAGAAGCTCCGCTATAACGTCAACCTTCTTCTCATGCTCGCAGAGTATATCGAAATCAGCGGCGATATTTTCCGCCTCTTCGTAGCTGACCTCCGAATTCAGGGTCACGACCTGTCCGGTCAGAAACAGCTTCTTTATTATCTGTGAAGCCTGTATCTTCATGTGATCCGCCAGATCCCTGATGGTTATGGTCTCGGGAATGACGATCACCTTGATCTCTTCTTCAGCGGGCTTCGGCTGAGGCGCAGGCTTTCTGAATCCGTGAGGATTGAACTTCTTTCCTGCCTTCTCCTCCATGCTGGCTTCAATAGCCGCATCCTTTTTCCTTCTTAATTCGGACTGTCTTCTCCTGTCGGCGTCACTTCTTCTTCCCTGTCCGCCTTTTTCCTGCTGAGCGCCCTGAGGCCCTCCTGCAAAGCCGCCCCTGCCCGGCGCGTTCTTTCCGTAGGCACCCGGTTTTTCATTTCTTCCACCAGGGAAAGGCCTACCGCCGTTATTCCCAGCACTACGATAATTCTGCTGAGGACCTTTTCCAGCTTTGCTGCCTCCTTCTTGAACAACATTTCCCCCACCTCTTCTTGCATTGGACGCGCCGCTATTTGCCTGACGCATCGAATCATATACATTGCCGAATACTTTTCTGGGTGCAGCGGCAGCGGCAGGCGCTGCAGTCTCCTCTGTCCCGGGCTTTTCCGCTTCCTTCTGTTCCTCTCTGGTAACGGTCTCTTCCCTGGTCTCGAGGATCTTTACCTCTTCTTCCTTTTCCTTTTCAGGAAGCTTTATTCCTTCAAAAGCATCGGGGCTTGCCACTTCCGTATGCTTAAATGTCTTTTTGACCGGCTTCGAAGGATCTTCGATCTTTCCGCCGCTGATGGTATACACCTGGCGTCCGGCATTGGCCCGGTTTCCGCTCATGCTGTTTCTGTTGTTTGTAGCAAATATGATATGCTTTTTCTTCGGCGGAGGATTCTTTACCGGAGCCTTGGGTCTGTCGCTCTTTTTATCATCCTGAGCCTCTTCGTTCTTCTTTTCCTTTTTCTTTTCCGCAGGCTTTTCAGCCTTGCCCTCAGCACCGGAAGATGGAGCCTTCTTTGCTTCACCCGGTTTTGATCCAAAGTTTCCACGGACCATATCCGCTTCTTCCTCACTGATCTTATTCATGTGGCTAGTTACTTCCACGCCCTTGCCCTTCAGGAATTCTATGACTTCTTTATTGGAAACCTTGATTCCCTTTTCCTGTAATTCTTTTGTAAGTTTTAATATCTGAATGCTTGCCATTAACTTCCCTCCCTGAAAAGCGTTCTATCTTTTATTACTCTTCCGGATCCTTAAATAGCTCCAGTATCTTTTTCCCGAAACCCTCATCTATGACTGCTGCAACCGTACGGCTCTGCTTCCCCAGGTACTTCCCCAGTTCTTCCTTCGTTCCCCATATCACAAGAGGCACTCCGTAGGATCCGCATTTGTCCCTGAAGGTCTTCTTGCTCCGTTCCGACGCCTCGGCACTTACTATCACAAGATATGCTTCTTTGCTCCGCACATATTGAAGGACCGTATCCTCTCCGCTTTTGGTCTTTCCGGCCTTAGTGGCCATCCCTATCAGCGAGGCTGCTCTTCCCTCTTTCAAACTCTCTTATCTCCTCAAAGATCTTTTCCTTAAGTTCCGGACTTATTCCGCTCCTATAGGATCTTTCCAGCCCGTTTTTCTTAAAGGCCTTTTCTATGCAGTCACTGTTCCTGCAGATATATGCCCCGCGGCCTTCGGCAGATCCGCTTTCATCCACTGACAGTGTGCCTTCCGCTGTCCGGACTATCCTCAAAAGCTTATCCTTTTCAAAAATGAGGCCGCAGCCCGTGCACTTTCTCGATACTGTATGCTTACTCTTCAACATTCCCTTCTTCGACGGGTTCTTCCGGGCTTTCTTCCTCAGGGGCCGCTTCTTCAGGAACTGCCTCTTCCTCTTCCTCGTATTCCTCAGGCCCTATATAATTCCCGTCTTCATCATAATACTCTTCATCATACTCACCCTCTTCATCCAGAAGGTAATCCTCCATACGGAAGCCGGGTGCGTCCTTAGCCTGGGTCTCAGATTTTATATCGATCTTGAATCCGGTGAGCCTGGCAGCAAGACGGGCATTCTGTCCCTCCTTACCTATAGCAAGGCTCAGCTGATAGTCGGGTACCACAACCTTTGCCGTTTTCTCATCACCGTCAACTATGGCTGATACCACCTTTGCAGGTGAAAGGGAGTTCTCGATAAAGATAGCAGGGTTCTCATCCCAGTTGATGATATCTATCTTCTCTCCTCCCAGCTCGTCCACTACGGCGTTTACTCTCGTTCCGTTAAGTCCTACGCAGGCACCCACAGCATCCACATCGGGATTATTGCTGTAAACCGCGATCTTTGTACGGCTTCCCGCTTCTCTGGAGATACCCATGATCTCCACGGTGCCGTCAGCCACCTCGGAAACCTCCTTTTCAAAGAGCTTCTTAACCAGCTCAGGATGCGTTCTGGATACAAGGATCCTGGGACCCTTGGTGGTATTCTTGACCTCCAGCACATATACCTTGACCCTGTCATGGATATTTAAGAACTCGCCCCTTACCTGCTCTCCCTCAGAAAGGAAGGCATCGGCTTTTCCAAGGTTTATGCTGATATTCCGTCCGATATATCTCTGTACCGTTCCGCTTACCACATCATGCTCCCGGGCGGAGAATTCGTTAAATACGGAATTTCTCTCCTCTTCACGGATCTTCTGCAGTATCACGTTCTTTGCATTCTGGGTGGCGATACGTCCGAATTCCTTGCTCTTTAATTCCACCTTTACGGTGTCCCCGAGATTTGCCTCGGGATCTATTGCCATGGCGTCATCGGCTGAGATCTCGGTAACGGGATCCAGAACCTCTTCCACTACAGTCTTTTCAGCGTACAGAAAATAGTTGCAGGTCTCCCGGTCTATCTCACAGTGCACATTTTCGCTCCTTCCGCCGAAATTATTCCGGCAGGCCGTGAGAAGTGAATTCTCGATAGCCTCAAAAAGGGTCTCCCGGTTTATGCCCTTTTCTTTTTCAAGCAGCGAAAGCGCCTGCAGGAGCTCTGTATTTACTCCGGTATTCTCCTGAACTTCTTCCTTTTTCTTTTTCATTTTTTGTCTCCTTTTTTAATTCTGTTCTTCCATAAATCCCGGGGAGGAGATCTCCATGGTATAAGCCTCCGGGATATAATCTTCCTTGTCCAGTATCTTGCTGACCCTGCGGCTCACCGCAACGCAGTCATCAATGGTGATGCCACCCTCCTTATCGATGTATGCCCGAAGGTAGTAGTTTCCGTTCTCCTTCACATACTCGGTCCTAATAAGTTCGAACCCGTTCTCGTCAGTAACCGGCTTCACAAGGGTCGCAAATTTATCGGCAATTTCTTTCTCTGTCATACTTCCTTCTCCATACACCGGTTTCCCCCTCCATACTCCGGCTTCCCCCTCCCAGGGGGAAGCTGTCAGCGAAGCCGACTGATGAGGATCACTGCTTCCGGCTTCCCCCTCTCAGGGGGAAGCTGTCAGCCCAAAGGGCTGACTGATGAGGGTTACGAGGGTCCCCAGTCTCCCCATCCATAGAAAAAGTGGGCTCCTGAAAGCCCACCTGAAAGTTACTTATAGAAATATATCACCCAAAAAGCCCCCCGTCAAGACGATTTCACGGCAATTTTAAAAAAGTGCTTGATTTTTTTTCGAATCCATGTATAATGATTTTCGCACGTGGCTCGTTGGTCAAGAGGTTAAGACGCTGCCCTCTCACGGCAGAATCACCGGTTCGATTCCGATACGAGCTACTACTT
>CADBTX010000206.1 GCA_902797705.1 uncultured Lachnospiraceae bacterium
CCGTGGCCTCAAGGGGAAGCTTTTCCGGCACCACCTGCTCAGGCTCTGAGCCGCAGGAAAAAAGGAGCAGTGACATAAGTATAACTGTAAAACAGGCAACTGATCTCTTCATCTATAATTCCTCGTATTCCACGTTAAGGGAAGTAAGCAGTCTTCTCACCTCTTCATCCCAGAGTCTGTCAGTATCAGAACCCAGGATGAATTCCTTCATGGAGGTGCCCGTAGTGATGGAAAGACCGGTGCTTTCAAAACGTATCATAAGTATCAGGGCTTTCACTCCCAAAAAGGAGGGATCCTCCATAAAGCCCGTATCTCCATGGAGGACAAACTTCATGAAGATAGGCGTATGCTTTCCCTTTATGATATCACGGCAAAGGGGTTTTATAAGCCTCCAGGGGGTATAGGGATCCGGAAAGGACGGAGCATTTTCTTCTCCTGGATCGTCGAAATAATCCTTCTCGTAGAGTCCGTCGATATTGAAGCAGGCCATGGTCTTTATGGAGGCCTCCTCCAATGTAAAAGAGTCAAAGGAATCGGTATTGAATAAGAGATTCATGAACTGTTTTATGTTTTTTATCTTTACTGCGATCATAAGTTGATTATATCCTCCCCGGTGATTCTGAACAACATTGAAGAGAAAAAAAGATTTTGCTATAATCTCAAGCATGAATATACGATTTGTGGGAGACAGCTGCTGCGAGTTTCCCGAAGACTTTAAGAAAAAATATGAATGCATAACGGTTCCGCTTACCATAGAGATCGGGGACCACGTGATAATCGATGATGAGAGCTTTGATCAAATGGATTTTCTGAGAAGGGTTGACGCTTATCCCAAGTGTCCCAGATCCTCCTGCCCCTCACCGGAAGCCTATATGAAGGCTTATGAAGGAGAGTACGACATGCTCTTTGTCACCACGCTGTCCTCCGAGCTCTCAGGTTCTTATAACAGCGCCATCCTTGGAAAGAAGCTCTATGAGGAGGAGCACGGAGTGAAAAATATCTTCGTCTTCAATTCCCGGTCAGCCTCCGGCGGAGAGATGCAGGCTCTGTTGAAAGCCGCGGAGTATGCGGAAATGGGACTTTCATTTGAAGAGACGGTAGAAAAGACCATACACTTTATTGATGAAGAGCTTAATACCTTCTTTGTTCTTGAAAGCCTTGAGACCTTGCGGAAGAACGGAAGGCTGTCAAGACTAAAGACACTGGCAGCCTCTGCCCTGAATATCAAGCCCGTATGCGCCGGCGATAAAGGCACTATAGTCCAGCTTGCCCTCGGAAGGGGAATGAAGAGCGCGCTGAATAAGATGATCTCCATCTCACTGGAAAAAGTAAGGGACACGGAGAACAGGATACTGTTCATCAATCACTGCAACTGCAGGAAAAGGGCGGAAGAGGTCTTATCCTCATATATAGAAAAGGCGAAGTTCGCAAAGACTTACATACTTGACACCCGTGGCATAAGTTCCCTGTATGCCGGGAACGGCGGGATAATAGTTTCATTCTGATAAAAAAGAAAGCTTAAAGTCAGCCCCGGAACAGTTCCGGGGCTGATCCTTTTATCTACATGAGTTTTCTGAACATCTCTTCGAAGTCCTTAAGCTCTGCTTTCCTCGGGTTGCCGGGAGCGCATGCGTCTGCTGCAGCGGACTCGCAAAGGAAAGGCAGATCCTCCTCCTTAAGCTTCTCCAGCTTTGTGGGGATACCCACGTCAACAGAGAGCTGGCGGACAGCGTCGATAGCGGCCTTTCTGTAAGCCTTCTCATCCATTCCGCTGGTATCTACGCCAAAGGCCTCAGCGATATTCTTAAACTTGGTGCCTGTATACTCCTGATTGAATTCCATAACTATGGGAAGCATCATTGCGCAGGCAACGCCGTGAGGTGTGTCATACACAGCTCCCAGAGTATGAGCCATGGAATGAGCGATACCGAGACCCACGTTGGAATAAGCCATAGCGGTAACATACTGTGCCAGCGCCATTCCCTCACGTCCGTCGGGATCGTTCTCAACGGCCTTCCTTAAGTTCTTTGCGATGAGCTGGATAGACTCCAGATTGAGAACATCAGCAAGCTCCCATGCCGCGCCTGTGGTATAGCCTTCAATAGCGTGGGTAAGGGCGTCCATTCCCGTGGAAGCCGTAAGTCCCTTGGGCATTGAGGACATCATATCCGGATCCACAACAGCGATATCAGGGATATCGTTAGGGTCAACGCAGACGAACTTCCTCTTC
>CADBTX010000207.1 GCA_902797705.1 uncultured Lachnospiraceae bacterium
ATGGAGGCAAAGGTCATTGAAAGAGGGAGGAAAATGCTTTCGGAAGAGAGGCCCCGCCCTGAGGTCATAAAGCTTGGCCTTTCCGCCCCGTCTGATTCTTCAGAGGGAGAGGTCTGCGGCGGAGAAGTGGAGGTTTTTCTGGAGGAAGTGTGAAATTTATCACCCTCCTATGGCGGACATGCCTGAGATCTCAGTGATATTGCTTTTTTCTTCAAAGCAGTGCATTTCCGGCTTCATCATCACAGACTCTTTTATCGCCCTAAGTAACTTTTGTTCTCTGTTTTCGGAACGGGGGTCACGGAGTATTTCCCTGACATCCAGGGTTTCGCCGTAGCAGAGACAGGGCTTTAGTTTTCCGGTGGATGTAAGCCTTATCCTGTTGCAGGAAGAACAGAATCTGTTATGTATGGCGCTGATAAGGCCTATACTTCCCTTAAATCCCTTTATCTTTATGTATTTCGCGGGACCGTTTCCGTGTACACGGTTATCAGCTTCGTATCCGGGATAGGCCGTGACGATTTTTTCCCGCAGCTCATCATTGCTTACGGATTCGTATCTTGCGCCCTCGCCAATTGGCATCATTTCAATAAAACGCACATCTATGGGGAGATCCCTGGCTATTTCGGCAAGATCCTTCCACTCATCATCATTTACACCGGGCTGCAGCACGGAATTGACCTTTATGGGAATACCCGTATCAACTGCCTTTTTGATTCCCCGGGTTACTTTTTCAAGTGCATCAAAGCCTGTGATATAGCGGAATCTCTCTCTGTCAAGGGTGTCAAGGGACACGTTTATACCGTCTGTTCCTGCATCCATAAGGCTTTTCAGGCTGTCTTCAAGAAGCACTCCGTTTGTGGTGATAAGGACCTGCTCCGTGCCGGGAAGGTTTTTCAGATTACTTATCAGATCCGTACAGCCCTTACGTACAAGGGGTTCGCCGCCGGTGATCCTGAATTTCGTGATGCCAAGGCTCAGAGCCGCCTTCGCCACATCGATGATCTCTTCGTAGGTCAGGATATCCGCCATGGGAAGCAGCCTGATGCCGTCTCCCATGCAGTACCTGCACCGGAGATTGCACCTGTCCGTGACGGATATACGCATATATTCGATTTTCCGGCTGAATCTGTCGAGCATGTGGATTATTATAATGACTTCATGGAAAAAAGTCACTTGCTTAAGTTTTTTACCCCGGAATTTTGCCGGAATCCGGCTATTGGCAGCCGCGTTGTCTGTAAAAGCTTTTTTTGATAAAATAGACGGATGGAAAGCAGGGATAATAAAGCCAGAAAGATCAGGACCAGTATTACCATGAATGACTACTTTCAGAGGCTCAGCAAGGGCTATCTGATGCTTTTCTTTCTGCTGCCCGTTGTTTTTCTTCTCCTTATCTTTCTGAATTTCAGGGTCATCTACAGGATCTCACTGGAAAATATAAAAAACAAGGCGGAAGCCACGCTGTTTCAGTATTCGGCGGAGTTGGACGATTTCCTGCAGCCGGCTTTCGTGATAATGGAGTCCATGTCCTACAACGTGGAGGATATGTTCAGGACCGACGCCGATAACAGCGAGATAGAGGAGTATTTGATCAGGGAGAGTGAGAACCTGGACAGTATGTCCGACATTACCTCAAACGGCATATACGGTTTTATTAACGGAGAATATCTGGACGGGTACCAGTGGGTGCCGGATGAGGACTATGTTCCCACTGAACGGCCCTGGTATAAGGCTGCGCTGGAGAACGGGGGAGAGATGGCCTACGTGGAGCCCTACATCGATTCCATGACGGGTGCCAGGGTAATGACCATCTCAAAGCTTCTTTCAGACGGCGAAAGCGTTATCTGCATTGATGTCAGGATGAATGAAGTCCAGGCTATAATGGAATCTCTGGTGAAGAAGGATGATGATACGAGCCAGGTTATGATCCTTGATAACAGCGGGGTCGTGATAGCAAATTCCGATCCCAAAGAGGTGGGAAAGAACTATCTGAACAGCGATGAGGAGCCGGGAGCCACCATAGCCGGGGCTCTTCTGAAGGAAGGGAAAACGGATTTTTCCATCAGAACGGAGGGAACAAGTTATATCGTATATTCCCATGAATTCGGAGGGGGCTGGAGGCTGCTGTCCGTTACGGCGGAGCGGAAGATGTTCGCCGGCATCATCAATGCTGTGGGAAGCAGTCTGCTCATAGGATTAATTGGAACACTTGTGATACTCTATGTACTCCTTATGATCACCGATAAGAGGATAGAGTCGGAAAAATTCATCATTGACCTCAAGTCCGCTTCCGCAATTTATCTCTGCATGTACAAGGTGGATCTGGAAACGGACGGTTTTGTGGAGATAAGCTGTCTTTCGGACAGGATCATCAAACTGGTGGGAGAGCGGAATATGGAAGCCCGTAAAGTCATGAAGGAGTGCGTGAATGACAGGGTGGATGAGCGGGCCGTACATGAGGTACTGGAATTTACGGATCTTGGCACCATAGGTGACAGACTGAAGGATACCGATACACTTACGTGTGAATTTATGAATAAGGAAAAGGTCTGGAGCCGTGCACGTTTCATCGTGGCGGAGAGGGCCGAAGACGGGAAAGTCAAGAGCGTTCTCTTTATGGTGGAGGTAATAGATGCCGAAAAGAAGGCGAGAGACAGGCTTTTGTATCTTTCCGAAACGGACCGCATGACAGGTATCAATAACAGAGGAAGCGGTGAGAATAAGGTGAGGAAACAGCTCCTTACCGGAGACGGAGGTATGTTCATCCTTCTGGATGTGGATCATTTTAAGAGTATCAATGATACCTTCGGACATGATGTGGGGGACAAGGTTTTGATCGCTGTCGCGGACTGCCTGAAGAGGGCCTTCAGAAATAACGATATAGTAATGAGGCTTGGGGGCGATGAATTTGCGGCCTATGCGCCCCAGGTCCTTGACCGCAGCGGCGGGGATATCATAGTCAGCCGTTTCTTAAAGCTTATTGAGGATATAAGCGTAGATGAGTTAAAGGATCATAAGGTGGAGATAAGCGTGGGTGTGGCCTTTTACGGAAGGACGGACCAGTTCTCTTTTGACGAGCTGTATAAGAGGGCGGATAAATGCACCTATGAGAGCAAAAGACAGCCCGGCACCAGGGCGACCTTCTACGAGGAAACATAATGACATCAGATACCGGGAAGGGTATCATGTATAAATCAAGTGAAAAGGAGATAAAATGCGAAGCAGGGGATATGAGACACTAATCATCATAACTTATTTTGCCATGCTGGCGGTATTCGTCTGCCTTAATCTTTTTTCAAAGGGACAGGCCATGGACATCAGGAATGTCATAGTAAACGGAGCGATGTTTGTTATCGCCGGAGTGATATTCTTTGTCTGCATAACAGGGAGCCTGATCCCGGTGGCAAATATCAGCAGGGATCTCTACAGGGTTTCCCTAAAGATCGAAGAGGATGCCAAGCATTCACACAAGTATCTGTGGGAAAAGTACAGAGAAGAGAAGGCGGAACTCTTTAAGGACAGGATCCTTTCAAAGCAGTACAAGGATTACCAGTACGAGCTGGAAAGGATAGTTCACAGTGACAAAGCCTATTATAAGTGCGATATCGAGGAATATATCGGATTTGATCTTATCGATTCCGTGATACACAGGGAAAGCCTGAATCAGGTGGCGGGAGTGATGACGGGACTGGGAATACTCGGAACTTTCATTGGACTGACCCTTGGGCTGCAGTCCTTTAATACCGGTACCACCGCAGAGATCACTAACAGCATTGAGCCGCTTATGAACGGCATAAAGGTGGCCTTCCATACCTCCATATTCGGAATGATCTTTTCCCTTGTATTTAACTACGTTTACAAGAGAAGGCTTGACGAGGGTGAAAATGCGGTAAGGGAATTCCTCCGGGTCTATAAGAAGTTTGTGATGCCGGACACTTCTGCTGAGGGCGTAAACCGCATGATGGAGCTTATGCAGAAGCAGACCGATGCGGTGATACTTCTTTCGGATTACGCCGATATAAGAGCCAGAAACCAGATAGAACAGCTTTCAAAACTGGTGGACGTATTTATTAACGAGCTGAATAAGTCTCTGGGAAATTCCTTTACAAACCTTTCCGATACGGTAAACAGGATCCTGGCGCTCCAGGCCTCCAATGAAAAGAAGATGCAGGAGATATTTGAAAACAATATTGGGGCGGCGGATGCGGTGAAGGAGATCCACAGAGAATCCAGCGCATTAAACGATACCCTTAAGGACTATGTCTCCGAGGTGCAGTTGCTTGAGAAATCCATGGTGGGGGAAATGGAAGCCTTAAGGAAGATCAGTGAGAGCAACAGGGATCTTCTGGGTAAGGTGCCGAAAGAGGTTGATGATACCTTTAAGATAATAAACGAGAACCTTCAGATGGTCTCACAGAGTTACAGCGAGAGACTGGATGAATTATCTGATGCCATTGAGGAGCTTAAGGACAGCAAATGAGCAGAAGGCGTGATAAAAAAGACAGCGAGACCACATACTGGTTATCCTATTCGGATATGATGGCGGGACTTCTTCTCGTATTCGTTATCATCATTGCGGTATCCATGCTTCATGCAAAGATGCAGTATGATGAAAAGGAACTGCAGCTTTCAGGTAAGGAGCAGGAACTGGCGGTGAGAAGCGACGAACTTGAAAGTGAGAGGGAGACCGTTGCAAAGCAGAAGGCCACTCTGGATGAACAGCAGAAGATGCTGAACGCCCAGGAGGAGGCTCTCGCGGAGCAGGGACAAAAGATCGCCATACAGGAAGAGACGCTTAAGGAGCAGCATGAGCTCCTGAATAAGCTGGAATCCATAATGAGCGAGCAGCAGCAGAAGCTGGACGATATCATAGGTGTCCGGGCGGAACTGGTGGAGGATCTGAAGGAGGAATTTGATGACTCCGATCTTAAGGTCTCTGTTGATGAAAAGACAGGAGCCATAACCTTCGATGCCAGTATATTATTTGATTACAATAAGTCCGTATTGAAGGAATCGGGAAAGGAATTTCTTTCAAAGTTCCTGCCGAGATATGCGGATGTGCTTTTAAGCGATAAGTATAAGGACAATATTTCCGAGATCCTTATCGAGGGACATACGGATACGGAGGGAAAGTATCTGTTTAACCTTGAGCTTTCCCAGAAAAGGGCTCTTGCGGTGGCGGATTTCTGTCTGGATGACAACAGCGGCATAGTGGATGACGAGCAGCTGGAAGCTCTGAGGGAGCTTACATCTGCCACGGGTAAATCCTACAGCAATCCCGTTCTGGATGA
>CADBTX010000208.1 GCA_902797705.1 uncultured Lachnospiraceae bacterium
GGCGTACATTTACTGTAGGATTTAATCGGGCAGAGGTCCCCTGGATGTGTTTTGGTGTTCAAACCTTCCCCAATAATCATCATTTTAGTTTCTGCTTTTCAAGGCTGAAAATGCAGGTCATCTATGGGCGACCATACTGTTCTGATAGAACTCGCGGTTTCTTGATTTCTATCGGGGTGATGCCTTTCTTGGGCGGATAAAAAACCCGATAGAACACGCGGTTTCCTGATTTCTATCGGGGTGATGACGGGTTGCTGCGGCCAGTGGCGGCCATATAATGTCATCTATTTCTTTCTACCTTCAATATGAAGTGCATGAGTAAAGAACCGTCACAATGCCGTTAAGATAAGATAGTTAACACCTCATCCGTCAGCTTCGCTGACACCTTACCGATGGCAGCCGCATACAGTGCGGCTATAGGCCATTCAAAACATGCCACCGGCATGTTTTGTCCCAGCGGGGAAGGCTTCCCGGTCATCTTGGCTTCCCCCTTTGGGGGAAGCTGTCAGTCCGAAGGACTGACTGATGAGGGGGGGGAAGCTGTCAGTCCGAAGGACTGACTGATGAGGGTGGGGGAAAGCATAACTTAATCGGAGCCCGTCCCACTTTGACTTCCGCTTGACGCAAGGTGCGCTCTGGTTTATCCTAGTAGTATCTGTTTATTGAGGAGTATAAGCAGACAGATGGCGGCCGGTGAACGGACCCGATCCTGTGGGGGTGCTTTTATCATAATCAATATTCCATTAAATTATTACGGCAGTTACAGTCCTGTAGGAGATATTATCGCTCTTTCCTCCTGCATTGCTTTTCTCATACTCTTTTTTACTGCTTATATAAACCATACGAAGAGTTTTATCATCTTCCGGAATTGTCTGTTCATGCTCATGGTGTCTGCAACGACGGACATAATATATCATCTCCTGATGATCGACCTCTACAATATTCCCCACGGAATAATATATTTTTTCCGCTGCGCATATCATCTGTCCCTTTTCGGAGTATTGCTGCTCTTTGTATTTTATGCCCGGGAAACTTTGCATCTGGATCTTAAGAATGAGAAAAAATATGCTGTGTCGGCTGTGGCGGTGTATGTTTTTATTGCGGCATATGAGATAATCTCCACCATTAACGGGACGGGATTCCGCATTGATGACGGGAACACCGTGCATTACGGGAGGGATATCTTTTCCTTTGGAGTCCTCTTCTTTGCGGCCCTCATTCTTTATATGATGATAAGCCATAAAAACAGGATATATAAGCGTATCTTTTTCGGGATATCGGGAACCATACTCCTTTCCATTATTGTACTGGTGGTTCAGAGATTCCACGGACAGAATTCCTTTACCGTGGCAGCTTTCCTCTTTCCTACCTACGCTATCCTGTATTTTATGCACTCAAATCCCTATGATCCGGAGATCGGTGCCGTAAATATCACAGCCTTTAAGGATCTTACTGCATACAGCTACGAACATGATAATGAACTTTTGATAATGAGCCTCTTTATGCAGGAATTCGATGTTAAAGACCGGAAGTTTCCGAAGGAAATGCAGGATCTGATCCGGCACTACAATCATCATTTCTTCAATCAGGCCCTTCTTTTCCGGATATCAGGGGGACATATCGTTCTCGTGGCTGAGACAGCAAAAAATCTGGATTACAGGGAGAGGCTGGAAAATATGCTGAAGGATTTCTACATTCAGCATAACAGATTCGGATATAACCACAAGATAGTTTTCCTTACCACCATTGATGAATTAGGCAAAAATAATGACTATCTGGAGCTCATCAGATATCTTGAGGACCGTATGGGGGATCAGGAAGTAAAGTATGTGACGGAGAGGGATATCGAAGCCTACAGATCCCATAAATACATCATTCATGAGCTGGAGGATATTGCCAACAAAGCTGATATGAACGATATCCGTGTGGAAGTCTACTGTCAGCCGGTCTTAAATACCGGCACAGGAAAATATGACACGGCGGAATCTCTGATGAGGCTGAGACTTTCCGAAACAGGCATGGTCTTTCCGAACAGGTTTATTCCCATTGCGGAGAAATACGGTTATATCAAGACACTCAGTATGATATTCCTGAATAAGACCTGCCGCGCCATAAGGGAGCTTCTGGATCAGGGTTATACCATGAACCGTGTCTCAGTGAATTTTTCCATGATCGACGTAAAGGAAAAGAACTTCAGTGAGAATGTGAAAAAGATAATAGATAATAATGGACTTCCCTATGAAAAGCTGGCAATAGAGCTTACTGAAAGCCAGAGCGAACAGGATTTCATAATCGTCCGTGATAAGATAAACGAGTTAAAGGACAGCGGCATAAAATTCTATCTCGACGATTTCGGGACAGGTTATTCCAATTTTGACCGGATCATCGAGCTTCCCTTTGATATCATAAAATTTGACCGTTCTCTTGTCATCGCCAGCAGCTGCGATGAAAAGTCGGAGACCATGGTATCATATCTTGCCCATATGTTCAGTGATATGCACTACTCTGTGCTCTATGAGGGCATAGAGACAGAAAACGATGAACAGATGTGCAGAAATATGTGTGCCCGCTATCTTCAGGGATATAAGTATTCAAAGCCCGTCCCTATTCACAAGCTGACGGAGTTTTTTGAAAAAGTATTGTAAATCCCCATCTGATCTGAAAACAAGGCTGTGATCCCGGAAGGATTTCAGGTGAGTTTTATCATAACATTCTTTAAGCTTCTGTTAAGGGCTTTTGCCGTTTTCTTCGTGGTCTTATCATGTCCTTTAAGCTTGATCGTGACGGTGGTGTAGGAAGCATTCTTTTTTGGCTTCTTTGCCGTCACTTTTCTTATGGAGAGACCGGATCCCTTCAGGGTGATCATCCTGGCTGAGACTGCCCGGGCGATAGCTTTTTTGTTTCTGGTGTAGGGGACTTCCTTCTTAAACACTATAAGGACTGAGTTGCTGCCGTTCCCTGTTTTCACATATTTTTCATTATCGCCTATGGAGATGTAGCGGTCATTTTCACTGTCATAGTAGTCATTATCGTCGTGGTCGGTGGTGACTGTTTCGGATACGGGATAAAGGGTATTCTTATCCGGGAAATCTTCTCCGGGGGGTTCGTTAAAGCGGAAGAGATCCAGGCCTCCCCGTACCCGGTGACCGTTGTATGAGAAGACAGAGGTGGTCCTTACTGCTCTTAAACGCTCCTTCATCTCATAATACTCGGAAGCATTATCAGTATCTTGAACTTTTCCTGCACTGTGAAGCAGGGCAAGGGTGCCTGCCACCACGGGAGCTGCCTGAGAGGTTCCGTTCCGATATTGGTAGGTTTCGTCCTTATATGTGGACAGGATATTGTACCCTGGGGCTGCAATGTTCACAGAGTCTCCGTAGTTGGAAAAGGATGTGAGGGCGTCGCTTTCATCCGTTGCTCCGACGGATATCACATAGTCAAGACAGGCAGGGAAATATAATTCATCGGTACTGTAATTTCCTGCCGATGCAACGGGTACGATACCATGGTTTCTTAGATCCAGCATATAGTCGTTATAGATTTTCGTCTCATCGGGGGTGAGAAGCGAAAGGGGCGCGGCAATACTCATATTTATTATATCCACGTCCTGCTCCATGGCCCATTCCCAGGCACAGATAACACTGTCAAGATCGGAACGGCCTTCATTATCGCTGGTCTTAGCTATGTAGAGCTTTGCATCAGGGGCGACACCCACTATTCCACGACCATCTTTCGGGGCTGCTACAATGCCCGCTACATGGCTTCCGTGCCCAAACATGTCCTTTGCTCCGTCTACAATATCATCGATAAAATTCATTGAAGCCGCTACATTAGAATATGTTTCACAGTCAGGATTGATGCCGGAGTCTATTATACAGACCTTTGCGCCGTTTCCGGTAAACCCGCTGTTCCAGACATCATAGTCCCTTATCTTGCCATGAAACCATTGCAAGTTGTAAAAATCGTCAGTGATATCACCGGGGGCGGACGTACTCCTTAAGATTATACTGGGATGAGCCGGAATATCCGGAGCTTTCTTTTCCTTTTCATCTTCGGCAGCCTCATTAAAGTCATCAAGGATCTCTTCCACTGTTTCCTGATAGGTTTTATCTAAGTCGATCACCCCGACGCCGTACTCATACTTTATGAGGCTTCCGTTATATTGTCTTGCGGCTCTCAGAGCTTCACTTCTTGATTCCGTCAGCACAAAGGCCTGATCTTCCCGGTAATCTTCTCCGGGTTCCATGCCTTCAAGAGCCTCCTTTGTTTCAGTAAGGCTGTCTATCACGGGGTTTCCGGTTTCTTTTCCGGCTTCCTCGCCGGAAAGGGTATCCGGAAGTCCGCTCCCGGAAGAGTCAGCGGTATCCGGCACTTCGACCCCGGAAGAGTCGGCGTTATCCGGAAGTTCTGTCCCGGAAGAATCAGCGGTATCCGGCACTTCGACCCCGGAAGAATCAGCGGTATCCGGTACTTCGACCCCGGAATAGTCAGCGGTATACGGCAGATCGATCTCGGATGCTGCTGCAGGTACCAGGTTATATGATGTCAGTATAAGTGAAAGCATTACTGCCAGGTATCTTTTTCGTTTAGCGAACATAGGTATTACCTCCATATACAAAGATATACGTGGAAAAGGTGGGAAATGTCAAGTCGTGATAGGATAAACGCATCAATCTCTCCGCCAAGTGCGGTTCCACTAAAATGGGAAATGCGGTATAATGTAATTTAAAATTTTTTGGAGAGATCAATGCTTTTTTTGGAAACAGTCATCAGTCTTATTATCTTAAGATGCGAATGGTACTTAAGGAGTATAGGGATCGAGAACAGTCTCGAGGAATTTCCCGTACTCTTAAGGCTTTCCGTTGCCCCGGGTGAAGGAGCCATGAAAAGATGGGCGGCAGTCACCGGAAAAGAAGGAGGGGACGGGGAAAAAAACTTAAGTAAAAGTGAGGAGAATTATCTTCACCTTCTCTCCCTGATGGATAATGACAGAGTGATGCAGTCTCTTCTGGATCTATGCATAGCATCCTTTGAGTATCCGGAATTCGATGCGTATCTCAGCCACTATTTCGGCTATCCGGTATGTCTTCATCTGGCCTTTCTTCTGGAAGGGGTTGATATACCGTCGGAGACGCAGGTGATGGACAGCATTGAGCGCTCGGAGCTCATCTGTAATGTTGACAGAAAGGAATATCCCCTCCAGTATACGCCTCTTGCCATAGACGAAAAAGTGGCCTTTTTCCTGTGGGGGACGGATGGCGTCAATCCGGGTCTGGACAGGATAGTTGACAGATTTGACCCGGAGGATATTTCAAAAGAAAACAGGCCCTTTGTCAATGAGGATGCCATAAGGAAGGGGACTGAGTTCCTTTCCTCGGGAGGCAGGGTCCTGCAGATCTGCGGAAAAGGCGGAAGGAGATTTGCCGCGAGACAGATTTCTTCCGGTCTTCATAAGAGATTTCTTTTTATCAATATTACGGACATCATTTCCCCAAAGATGAAGGATGAATTCAGGGAGATCATAGGAGCTCTTATCAGGGAAGCAAGGCTTGACGATGCGGGTATCTGCCTGTACGGGATCACGGGGCATTTCCTGAACGGCAGCGGAGTACGGGATGAAAAGAGAAAGAGACAGGATATTGAAAAGCTGGAGAGGATACTCTTTTCTCCCATCATCAAATACAATATTCCCCTTATCCTTGTAAGCGACACTCCGGTAACGCTGATAAGGTCCCTCACGGAAGGGGGATACCGCATAACGGAGCTTCCCTCGGCGCTTGATTACGGGGCGAGGCTCCGGCTCTGGGAGGGTTTTAAGGACTTTTATGCTCTGAGTTTTTCCCCGGAGGATATGGCGGACAGGTATCACCTTAACGCAAGTGAGTGCGCCGGAGTCCTGAAGAGCTTTCTGGAGAGAAGAGAGGAAGAAAGGACTGTTCCGGATGACGATCTGCTTTCAAGGATAAGTACGGAAAGGATGGAAGGGGATGCACGGGAAACGGGCAGGGTGATCTATCCCAATATCCGTCTTGATGACGTAAAGGTAAAGGATGAGATACGTGCCATACTGAATGACGCGGTGAACAGCGTGAGAGCCAGTGCTACGGTGCTTGATATCTGGGGCCTTAGGGAAAACTATCCCTACGGCAGATCAGTGAGCCTGCTTTTATCCGGACCTCCCGGAACAGGTAAGACCATGACAGCCAACGCCATAGCGGGAGAATTAAAGCTGCCCCTGTATCAGGTAAACCTGTCCAATATCGTGGACAAATACATAGGCGAGACCGAAAAGAATCTGGAAAAAGCCTTTGAATTTGCGGAAAAGACCGATGCGGTTCTCTTTTTTGACGAGGCGGATTCGCTTTTCGGCACGAGGAGCGAGGTGCGCGATTCCAAGGACAGATACGCCAATACGGAGATATCCTACCTTTTGCAGAGGATCGAAGCCTACGACGGGATAGTGATCATGGCCACAAATATAAAGGGAAATATGGATCCTGCCTTCATCAGAAGGATAAGATATGTGGCGAACTTTGAGAATCCGGATGAAGCCTTAAGAAGAGCTATCTGGGACAGCTGCTTAAAGGACAGCATTCCCCATGAGGATATAGACACCGAATATCTTTCCGCACAGTTCGACAAGTTTACGGGAAGTGTAATAAAGACAGTGTTCCTGAATGCCTGTGCCAATGCGGCCGGGAAAGGTGAAAAGCTCGCTATGAAGCACCTCATTCATGCAGTGAAGCAGGAACTTGAAAAAACATCCAGTGTGACATTCAAAACGGACGCTCTTGGGAAATACGCATATTTAGCGTAGACAACGGGAGAGGAGGCCTATGGCACCACCTAAAGTACGAGCTTTTAATAATACATATGCCAAAACAGCGAATGACGTAAACAGGGATACGCTGGATGCTTCCCTTCGTTCATTTATGGATTCCGGAGAAGATCTTTTTAAGGATGAGACCTTTGACGGAAAGAGCAGAAATGAAGTTATCACCCGGGTCCGTCAGAATATCCTTCGCCGAATGAGGGAAGAGAATGCGGCCTCAAAGGCTTCCGCTGATGCAGAGAGGACTCTTCACGGCCGGTACAGCGCAAAGATCGTTGAAAAGATAAATGAAGCCAAGGTGATAAAGCGTGAGATCCAGAAAAGTGACGCGGATTACGCCATGATCCATGGCATGAATGACGTTGGTGACAAGGCCAGGGCACTTCAATATCTGAATGACCTTATCGATCAGGGGAACCGTGACAGGGAAGCGGATCTTCAGCTCCTTAACGCTCCGGCTGAGGAAGCGCCGGTTCAGCCTCAAGAAGGGAACGCTGAACTTAATGAGGAAAATGATCAGAATGATGAGTCCCAGCAGGGCGTTGATAATGAAGAACTGAATCAGGGATTTGACATGGGACATGAGGAGGAAGAGGCTGAGGAGGATCCTCAGCAGGTTCAGCAGAGACTCTGGAACATGGAGAATCATATGCTCCTTCCCACGAGACGCAGGGCAAGCGGGAGAGGACAGGTATCGGAGCAGTCCGTAAGGGAAAGGGAGAGCGATTTATCATATCTGATCCAGCTCAGGACGGAACTGCAGAATACTCATGTGGAGAGAAAGGGTAAGCTCGCTAAATTTTTCAGCTTTGTGTCCATCCGTTCAAATTCCAACAGGAGTAAGAATGAAAAGAGAAGGACCAAGCTTCAGAATAAGCTCCGTTCCGTCCATGATGAAGCCGATAAGTGGGCGCGGGTCCGGAACGCATACGCGGAAAGCGTATATAAAAAGCATTATGACAATTATGACAGGATGGCCAAGAGCTGGTATGAGATGACCCAGGAGTATTCCGTGGAAGGGGACGGAGAGCTTCCGGAAGATCTTGTCAATAACCGTACTATCCCGGAGGATTCCGCCAAGGCTATTGTGGAGTATACGGGAATATATGATGATGCGGGATTAAACGTTCTGTTAAACAGCGTATCAACAAATCCCTATGCCCATATCGCACCTGAAGACCTGCCGATAAAGGAGAGTAAGGAAACAAAGGAAACAGATGAGAGCGGAAACAGGGCAGACAGGGCTAATCACACAAAGACCCACAGAAAATTTGTCCTTTATTCGGAGACCGGAGCAAACGGCCTGAAGACCAGATATAAATTTGCCCGCGACCTGATGGGAAGGCGTTCAAAGAGGCAGTTCAGAGAAGGGGATAAAACGGCCCTTTCTCTGGTGAATGATGCTGATGAGGGTTTCTTTGACGATGTTTACGCAGGAAGGGCGGGGCTTGAATCCGATGAAGTGGATATTAACGGCCGTAAGCTTCATTCCGAAAAGAGTGCCGAGGTGCTTAAGGCGAGAGTTGCCAGAAATAAACAGCGGGTTCACGGGTTCTTTCTTAACGGCGAATACTATTCGGATGAGGAAGCCGAGGAAGGACAGAAGCTCGCCACCAGGCATGATCTTAAGTATTTCGGCAGAAGGAGCTTTACCAAGCAGGAGAAGGCGGAGAAACTCCGGGAAGCCATCAGGAAGTCCGCGTTCTTCCAGCATGTGAACGCAGCGACCATACAGTACTACAGCAGCTATAACGCGGCAGATGATTATCTGGATGACGTAAGGGATGCCATAGACGAAAAGTGGGAGAAGGCTGAGGAGAAGAACGCGGATAACGGCAAAGAGGCTGTGCTGGAAAGGCTGATGAATGACCCTGACGCTCTGTCAGGGCTGCCGAAGGATCTCCGGGGACCTGCCGTTTTTGAATATGTAAAGGATAAACTGCTGCATCCCGGAGAAAATCCCTTTCCTGCAGAGAATCCTGTTTCAGACGCTGTCGTTGCCTGGTTATTTAAGAGCGGAGACCGTGCTTCAAAACTCAGTTTGCTGACTCTTTTACTGGCGGAGGACGACAGTCCGGCCCTCTGGAGGATCGCAAGGAAGTTGATCATTGACGGGAACGGGGGCGTGGATTCCCGTACCGTAAAAATGGCCGGGAGGCTTCCCGAGCAGGGACAGATGATGAGGATGGGCTTACTTGATGAACTGATAAATCATCAGGGAAGGTTCTCTGAATTCGATCTGGAAACTCCCTTAGGGTTCATAAAGCCTGCCGGGCTTTCCGTGACTCAGCAGGAACTTGACAATAAGAGAGGAGTCGGAGCCTGGATAAAGAGGAATCTCCTCAACGGAAATATAATTAAAGAGGCGTTTTCCGCAGTAGGAACGGGGTTCGAGGCAGCGGATTTCATTTCGGATCTGGGGCATACCGACGGAAGCAAGGATTGGTCCGTAAGCGAAGAAAAGCAGGAGCGAAGGGATGAGAGAACGTGCTGGTTCCTGTACGGAGAGACCATGGCTGAGGGCTCTGCACTGGGAGGACTCCTGGGAGTAGGAGCCGTTGTCACCGGCGGACTGCTGGGCGGAACAGAAGGAGCTTCCAGGGCCAGGGACGGATATTTCCAGGCCGTGGATGCCCTTGGGATGATCAGTGATGTCAAAGACGTGGTCTCCGCCATATGGGGAGCCATCAAGAAGTTCTATAATAAATTCATAAAGAAAAAGACTGCCGAAGAAAAGGCGGAGGAAGCAAGAGAAAAGGCGGAAGCACTGGAGGACATGGACCTCGGAACACTGAGATCCGTGCTCAAATTCCTGACAAGTCTCTTAAATCTGGCAGACGGCGTCAGGGATATAGCTTCCTACCATGTGGATGCCGATCCGGAGAAAGGTAACTGGGAGGGCTGGGGAAATCTCCTGGCCTGGAGGGGTCCTCTCCAATGGGTATTTGATACGGCGAGAAACCTGATAGGAATTGTCAATGATATCGCCGAGATCATCGTGACCACCAGAAGGATAAATAAGATCGCCAATACGGATAAGGAGCTGGAGACTGCCATAACGGCCTTTAATGCCAACGGAAACGGTCCCGCTCTGGAGCAGCCGGGGCTGCAGCCCAATGAAGTCGGAAATGAAGCCGCAAACGAAGCCGCAAATGAGCATGGGGACCAGGAGGTTGAAGAAGTTGATCCTCTGGCTCAGAAGAGGGAGCTTGGCAAAGCTGCGGCGGAGAACTCCCAGGCCCAGTACTTTATGGCTCTTACAAAGGCAAAGTCCAGGAAATCCAGATCTGCTGCCGCATGGGATATGGCATCCACAACCTTAAAGATCGGCAGAGATACCGTAAGGCAGTTCGCTATGACAGGGGAGCCTATTTCCCTTATAGCAATGGCCGCTCTTACCATTGCGCCAAAGGTGGTGGATTTTATAGGATGGACAGTGGGGAAGCTTAAGTATGACAGGGGCAACTTTAAGGACAATATAGCCTCCATGCTGGGAGACAAAAAGTATGCCAAGACCCCTTACTTTGACAAGGTCTTAAAGAGGGAGACCGGTATCGTTTCCTCTGACTATCTGGTGGATGTGGCAAGGATATTCACAGCAATAGATACCCATGTGCTCTTTAACAAGGAAGATAAGACCGCAGGGGAAAAGGACCTGGCCGTGAAGGTGGCGGGAACTCTCTACGGCAATGTCAGGGAAAGCAACTTAAAGAAGATAAAACTCGACAAGATGCTGGCCTACTCCGGTTTCTCGGATGATTCCGATTGGAGAGCGGTTCTGAGACATGCCATAACAGGGTGATGAGTATAAGGAGAAGATAAGATGGACGGACTGGATCTGATAAGAAACAGCATAAAAGAGATGATGGAGGAACTATTTGACAACTGCACCGAAAGGAACGGGATTTTGAGGTCAATGGCAGGGCATCTTGGAGTCACGGACACGGACGCCATAGTGGATGTGCTGCTGGAATCCGGCTTTGACGACGAGGCGCCCTATCCCGTGCTCCACTTTATGGTGACCCTGGCAAAGGATATAGCTGACAAGGACGCGGGAAGGATCAGTATAGCCTTAAACGAGCTTAATCACATAATAGCTGTGGGAGATTATCCTTCTTTCGGAGCCTTCTCCTATTACCCGAAGCTCCACCAGATCTTCTTAAGCTACAGACTCCCGGTAAATCCGGAGGTTCCGGAGGAAGAGATCATCAATATAAGGTATTACTTCGGTACACTGTACCAGCAGCTGGATATCTTTGCCGATTTTATAATGTTCTTATGTGATACAAAGGGACGCAGCTTAAGCATTGACGACTATATCGATTATCTCCAGTCAGTTGAAGATATCGACGATATAGAAGAGAGGGCAAGGGCTCTGTCGGAGCGCCTTGACAGGATAGAAAGAGAAATGAGAGGAAACACAGGAGGCAGTGATGATGAATGAAAACGGAAGCGTAAATTATGTTAAGGCAGCGGCAGCTATAGTGATAGTAAGCCTTCTTGCCGTAGGTTTATCTTTTCTGGCGGGAAAAGGAGCCGTGAAGGGAAGCGCTGCAGCGAAGGAAGAAGGAGCGCTCTCCTTATGGAATGAGGATGCTGAAGCGAGGGTACAGCTTATTTCCTATATGGAAGCCATAACAGACGAGGGAAATCCGGACTATATCCCTCCCGAAAGGCGTATAGCCGTATTCGATATGGACGGCACTCTCTGCTGTGAGACAGATCCCATTTATTTCGATCACATGCTTTTCATGCACAGGGTACTTGCTGATCCGGACTACAGTGCTTCTGATGAAGAGCTGGAGGTGGCAGACCGGATCTTTGATTTTATCAATACGGGAAAATATCCCGAGGGAATGGATACCGACCACGGCGTGGGAGTGGCTACTTCCTTTAAGGGTATGAAGCTTAAGGATTTTGATGCATACGTAAAGGCTTACAGGGATACACCGGCCTGCGGATATGAGGGGATGACCAAGGGAGAAGCTTTTTATAAGCCCATGCTCCAGGTCATCGATTACCTCAATGCCAATGATTTCAAGGTATATGTGGTAAGCGGCACCGACAGGTTCATAGTAAGGGGACTTTGCGACGGAGTCCTGGATCTTCCCCCTTCACAGCTCATAGGCTCCGATGAGAGGCTCGCGGCCAGCGGACAGGGCGATGAGGACGGACTTGACTATACCTTTGCGGAGGATGATGAACTTATCCTTGCGGGGGACTTTGTGATAAAGAACCTGAAGATGAACAAGGTGGCGGTGATAGAGCAGGAGATAGGAGTGCAGCCTGTGCTCTCCTTCGGAAACAGCTCCGGAGACTTTGCCATGGATCAGTTCACCACCAGCGGAAATCCTTACAGAAGCCTTGCTTTCCAGCTCTGCTGCGACGACACGGAAAGGGAGAACGGTAATCCGGAAAAGGCGGAAAAGATGAGGGAGTCCTGTGCGGAAAAGGGATGGATCGCCGTATCCATGAAGAATGACTGGAAGACCATCTACGGTGATGATGTGAAGAAAAAAAGCGAGCCGGACAGGGAATTTTCAGAGGAGATGCTTCCGGAAGCAGCTGAAGAGCCGGCGGCCTGAAATGGAAAAAGGAGAATAAAGGGCGCAGAATGAGAAAGATACGCGGAGTATTAGAGGGGCTGCGGGAATACATCATCCCGAAGGATGCAGAGATACAGGTGGCTGCCTTTAATATACTGGCAGTATGCGGTATGGCGGGAATGACAGGTAATGACGCTGTAAGGGCAGGAACCATTGCAGCTGCGGTGGGAAGTCTTGGCGCAGCTGTCGGCTCCATGGCGGGGGTAACCCTGGCGGAAAACAAGAAGGCCGGAAAGCCTGAGGAAGATCAAAAGAGTGAATGATCTCTGAATGCAACGAGATCAATTTCGAAGGAGAGTACTATCAGGACAATGACTGGATTAAAAGATCCAAAGCATCTTCAGAGCGGAAACCTTTTAGACGGTTTCCGCTCTTTTAGATAGTATTATTAGAGAGTCGGCTTTTTTGAGGGTCCTGATAAACTGTTTCTGCGATTCCGTTTGATCTCAGTATTTACCGGAGCATTCTGTTTCGGATTCTTTCCCTCTTTAACTCGAGCTTTGCCAATGGCTTCAGCTATCTGAGTAAAGTTACAGTTTTCATCAAGCATGGACTTGATAGTATCTCTGTCACTTCGGAC
>CADBTX010000209.1 GCA_902797705.1 uncultured Lachnospiraceae bacterium
AGGCTGATCTTCCGTAAGTTTTCCGCCATTGACTCCCTGTCTCCGAGATTTTTCTCCGCAATGGCCGTAAGACCTATGATGGCATTCATGGGAGTCCGGATGTCATGGGACATGGTTGAAAGGAAATCGGTTTTTGCCTGGTTCGCGGACTCTGCTTCTCTGGCTGAGATCTGCAGGCGCTTGTTTATGTAGCGCATATAGAAAAGATCACAGAGGAAGAGGATCAAAAGACCGAAAAATACCACTCCGAATAGCAGCCAGTTCTCTGTATCCACATTAAGATCCTTTGCCGGCACAAGGCCCAGTAATGTCCAGCCGACAGTGGCGGATATGGGAGTAAAGGCAAGGATGCACTCCCGGCCGTGGGAGTCCAGCATAGTTACGGATCCCGTGGCGGACGTGATCGTTTTGAATAACTCCGCCGAGGATTCGGGATCTGTTTTATTATATGACTTATAAAATTCAAAAAAGCTGGCGTTCTTAAAGCTACTCCCCTTGAGGATATAATCACCATGTGAATCGATCATTGAAATATCGGCATTCACCAGCTCTATCTGGGGGAAGACCCATTTCTGCTCCAGATCGGATATGGGGATCACTCTTAGAAGCACCGCCGCCTCGGGCGTTTTGCTTTCCGGATCATACAGCGTTACATGGTTGCAGAAAGCGAGAGACTGCTCGCCATTCATGGGGTTTGTATAGGCCCGGGTTATATTGATGGACCTTCCCAGTTCATCGATCCAGGAGGTGTCCTCCAGAAGATCCACCCGCTCATAGGAAACCTCATAGTCGTCAGTGGTGCCCTGTTTCGGGCGGGTAGAAAGACCCGTAAGCGTATCAAGAGCGATAATATGCGCAGAGGAACTCTCGATCACATGGGAGGAACGGATAAACTCCGCCGCTTCCTCCATGGTCATGGTCCTGTTGTTAATATACTGCGCCCATACATCGCAGATCCTCTGCTCACCCTCCAGATAATTCTCCGTCACATGCTCCATGGTGACCGTAGTATTCTCAAAGTTTTCTATCTGCCTCTGGTAAGCTTCCCTGTTTTCAAATCTGGAATAATGAACAACGAAGATCAATATGCTGACCATAATGATCACGTTCACAACTATAATATAAGACTTCTTCATTCCCGATCCTTTGTGGTCTATTCGTCTCCTTCTTCAAGAATAAGAGAAATCTACATTCTCGTCAATCGCTGGAAGAGTTCACCTGCTGACGCGCCACAAGACCGGCAAAGAAACCGTTCTTTGCCATAAGCTCGTCATATGTCCCATCCTCCACTATCCTGCCCTCATCAAGCACGATGATCCTGTCACAGTTCCTGATGGTGGACAGGCGGTGCGCTATTACTATTCTGGTACACTTAAGAGAGTCAAGGGCATCGGACACCTGTTTCTGCGTTATATTATCAAGAGCAGAGGTTGCTTCATCGAACATAAGGATCTTCGGCTTCGGTGCAATGGCCCTGGCTATCATGAGCCGCTGCTTCTGGCCGCCGGATATCCCGGAAGCACCTTCTCCTATGATAGTGAACATATTCATGGGCATCTGTCGTATATCCTCTGCGATCCCCGCTATCTCGGCTGCTTCCCATGCATCGTCAAGAGTAAGCTGCGGTGCCGAGATCACTATGTTTGAATACAGATCACCCATAAAGAGCGACCCGTTCTGCATAACAGTCCCTATCTTGCTCCGAAGGGATTTCAGGTCTATCCTTCTAAGGTCACGCCCGCCATAATAAACGGCGCCTTTCTGCGGCTTCTCAAAACCGAGCATGACCCGCATCAACGTACTCTTCCCGCAGCCGGTCTTGCCCGTGATCGCGACATACTGTCCCGGCCGGATCTTCAGGCTTAGATCGTCAAGAACCGGCGGCATATCCTCGCTGTAGCGGAATGTTACATTGGAAAGTTCTATATCGCCGGACAATTTCTCTATGACCTGTTTATCTTCTGCGATCTCGGGTTCTGCTTCTATGATCGGACGAAGGAGCTCGAAGGTCGACGTGATCTGTGCCGCCGGTTCGATCATCGGTATAAGTGTCTGAAAAGCTCCGCACACTATAGCAAAAGCAGCATTGAAAGCATAATACTGACTGACATCCACCTGTGACTTTATCGCAATATAGTACAGGACCATCGTTCCCGTGAGGGAGATCGCTGTGCAGATCGCCGGAAATACCTTTATGAACACCGGCGGGTCATATCTTAATTTTGACTGGGCAGCATAAGCATTTGCCCATTTTGAAAAAGCGCGCTTCTCCGCTCCGGCAAGCTTGATCTTTTCCACGCCGGTTAAGAGGGAATAGGACAGACCGCTTTCTTTTGCAGCCAGTTCCATCTGGGTTCTGCAGATCCCTGACATTATGACAAGGGCAAGTATGATCGTTAGCAGCTGGAGTGCGGCTACGATAAAGGCCGGGGCGGAAAGCGCCGGAGCAAATGTGCCGATCTGAAAAATATAGATAAAGGAAAACAGTGCAGCCGTAAAACAGGTCATTATCAGGTTCAGTATCTCATATACCAGGAAACCCACGTTACTTACACGGTTCGCCAGGTCTCCGGCTGTATGCTTCTTAAAAAAGGAGCCGGGCAGAGTCAGTATTCTCATCATCGTTGCAGACTCAACAGAGATACAGAATTTTTGTGTCAGCCTGCGGAGAAACAGTTCCTGTATTGTTTTGAACAATATACCGGAAAGGGATACGCAGATAAGGAACACTCCGATCGCGGCAAATGCCTGGATGCTTTTCATTGCTATGATATCCGAAAACAGCATCCGGTTGATCCACGGGACAAACATACCGACAAGGACCGCGATAAGGGCGAATCCGAAATAACCGATCACCCCGTTCCTGTCAAGGTTTGCAAAGAGATATCCATACAGATCCTTCATGGTCATGGCTCTTGAGGGGAAGGCCTTATAGAACGTAATGGCTTCACCGGAGAAGAGTTTTTCCGAGGCTGCAGTGACCCCGGTCATCTTTCCTCTTACCGGATCGGCATATCGATATCCCTGTACACCGGCCGGAATAAGCGCCACAGGTTTCCCCGTCTCTGCAAAGGTCGTAAGCATCGCCCCGGAAGCGTTCGTTCTCCAGCCTTCCGGAAGATACACCTGCCTTGTCATGATCCCGTACGGCCGAAGGAGATATTCGAGTACTTCCTCGATCGACTCAAGTTTTTCGGGTACTTCCCTTACCTTTGCATGATAATAATCAAGTATCGATCCAATGGCATCCGTCGTCTGTTCCCGCTCACTTCTAAGAGCTGCGGACAGATTCTTCCCCATGACCGAGCCCGCGATCTTAAGGCATGAATCCTCAAATGCATCCGTATCATTCTGTTTTCTTATGCTTAATTGCTCTTCAAACCAGCCAGGCATCTCTTCTCCTGCATTCCGTTTTTCCGGGGAGCCCGCTTTATGCTATGCGTAACCCGGGTCGGTCACGATCATTGATTTGTCACAAGCTTCTCATAAAGCCCCGACATTGCCATCAGCTCATCATGTGTTCCCCGCTCTATAACCTTACCGTTGTCAAGAACGATTATCTCGTCGCAATCTCTGATCGTAGACAGTCTGTGTGCCACAACGATGGTCGTGATTCCGCGATTCCTTATGGAAGATACCACATCATATTCGGTCTGAGCATCAAGCGCACTTGTTGCCTCATCCATTATCACTATCGTCGGATCCTGCGCAAGGACACGGGCTATCTCCAGCCTCTGCCTCTGTCCTCCGGACAGATCTGTTCCGCCCTCATGAATCCTGTAAGAGTATCCTCCGTCCCTTTTCATGATATCTTCGTGTATCTGGGCATCTCTTGCAGCAAGTATCATTTCAAAATCTTCGATGGAACTGTCCCACATCTTGATATTGTTCGCTATAGTATCCTCGAACAGGATGATATCCTGATCAACAACAGCTAAAGATCCAGTGAAAAGGTCGCGGTCAATCCCGGTAATCGGTTTGCCGTCGAACAAAATCTCCCCCGACCATGGACGGTACAGTCCCGATATCAGGCGGGAGAGCGTGCTCTTTCCACAGCCGCTCCCGCCGACAAAAGCAACGCTCTTTCCCGGCGACAATGTCATTGAAAAGTTCTCTATAAGAGGGGGTGCCTGCTTTGAATATCCGAAGGTCACATTCTTTAATTCGAGGCTGCCGGAAAGCTTTCCTGAGAATGCCCGTTCTTTATCCTCCAAAGAAGATTCAAAGATCGGATCCTTATGGTATTCCATAACATCGTCGATCCTCTCCATCTGAGTCCGCATCTCCTGAAAACTCTGCCCGGCTGTGATGAGGGACTGCGCCGGCAGAAGGAAGCGGGAAAGGAATCCCTGAAATGCAAGTACCATACCTGATGTGAACTCACCTCTAATGATCATATACACTCCCATCAGAAGCACGATATCATTAACAAGCTCCATGACGATCACAGGCACTTTGCCGAGCCCCGCATCTATCCCCGCAAACCTGACGCGCTGGCTGTTGACGCTTGCTTCATAACCAGACCACTTCGAAAAGAATCCGTTCTCCGCGCCACTGGACTTTATAGTCTCTATCATCTCTATTCCCGCGACGGTTTCCGAATAAAGCTTACTTTCATCACTCATCATGACACGGGTGATGTTCATCCTCTTAGAACTTACGTAGAAGGCAATGAATACATTTATGATGACAGCCCCAAGGCCTATTGCCGACATGACAACAGAATAGGAAAACATTACGCTCAGATAAAAGATCAGCATCGCTGTGTTTATCACAAGGGGAGCAAAGGTATAGACAAGGAGATTGGCAATATTCGCGTTAGCAAGGCGTCTCTGCTCGAGATCACCTACCATGCGCTGTGAGAAGAACCTCATCGGAAGCTGGAGAACGTGCCAGAAATACGTGGCATTTCCGTGGGCGGCAAACTTTCCGCTTATCCGCAAAGAGTAAAAGGCACTGATCCAGGCTGCTGTGATCTGTACTATAGTAAGGATGATGAGGGCATACATAAAATACCCGACAAGACCGGGATTTTTTCCCCCAAGCAGTTCATCCATGAAAAATCTGGAAAACCCCACCGCCGCAATGGATCCCAGGGATATAAGCGCCGTTGTTATCGCAACAAACGCCACCGCAGACCCGGTTCCTTCCATTCGTTTCCGGGCAAATTTAAGCATGCTCTTGGGACTTCCCGAAGGCTCGTATTTTTCTCCGGGAGTGATGACCACGGTAACACCCGTGAAGGCCTCGTCAAACTCCTGCTCCGTTATCACGATATCGCCCCTTGCGGGATCGTTGATATAAACCTTTCCTCCCTTAAAGCCGCAGAGAACCACAAAATGGTTGAATTCCCAATGGATGATGCACGGGAAAGTCGCAACCGCCTTAAGCTGTTCGGGTTCAAAACGGTATCCTTTGGCATCAAAACCATAGGACCTTGCAGCCCTTGCAATATTGCCTGCCTTTGAACCGTCCCGGGTGACATTACAATCTTCCCGGACCTGCTCCAGAGGAACCCACTTGCTGAAATACGCCATGACCATGGTAAGGCATGCTGCTCCGCACTCAAGGGCTTCCATCTGCATGACAACGGGGACTTTGGCCACGCCTTTTTTGAGCGGCTGTTTTATTGTCTTATTCTTACCTGATAACATAGTATATAGGCGCTACTTCTCTTACTCCCGTGTCAGATTCTACCTGTATCCTTCCAAAGACAGCCCAGATCAGGATCCCTGCCATGAGTATCAGCATTGCAGCAAGGATCACCCACACGGAAGGTGTGGTCACCTTGATATAATCATTAAGCTGTTCGGGAGATGTAACACGCTCCAGGCTTTTCTTACGAAATATTGACTTTTCTTCCATTTGCCCTTTCCTGTTTTTCGTTGTCGTCCGACCGATCATCTCTGCTTAAGCTGTATCCGCCAGCGGCAGTATGATCACCTGATACAGTTATATCATTATTCCCTATGGTGAAGTCAAGTATACTTACTCCTGAGTGGCGCCCGTTTTGCACCGCCGGCTTTATGCCGGCGCGGTGTCGGATCTGTTCGAGGATTTTGCTTCGTCCACGAGAGGGGCGAGGGCGTCCGGGGGA
>CADBTX010000210.1 GCA_902797705.1 uncultured Lachnospiraceae bacterium
AGGAGCTGATGTCGGTTAAGCTCGAGAATCCGATGAATTTCACTTACAGGTGTGTGTATTACGAATGAGCAGCCCGGAGAGCGGACAGTCCGATCATTGCCAAAGAACCGGGGAACGCGGCGGGGATCGAGGATCAGGACCATGCGGAAGATAAGAAATGTTCTCAGAAAGATATATGCTCCTATTTTGCTGCGCATACAGTATGATACACCGGTCAAAGGATACGGCAATAAATACGGAGGGTACTGTATAGCGACAGACCGGCTGAAGGACAGGGATGCCGGAAGTATAGTGGTATACAGCTTCGGCATAGGAGAGGATCTGTCATTCAGCGAAGAACTGCTTAGTGATGACGGTTTCGGAGACCGGATCGAGATTTATGCCTTCGACCCGACTCCCAGATCAGCAAAGTACGTGGGGCAGCACCGGCTGAGTTCAGATAAACGGTTTCATTTCAGCCGGATAGGGATCGCAGATCATAACGGAGAGGGGAAGCTCTTTCTCCCTAAGAACCCTGAATTCGTGTCCGGCGCGCTGGAGCGCCACGAGGACCTTTCGGCTTCGGAAGTTGCAGAGGTGGAGCTTAGGACTATCGGAGATATCGCAAAAGATCAGGGACATGACGAGATAGATATACTGAAGCTTGATGTGGAGGGAACGGAATTCTCTGTCATGCATGATGTGCTTGAGAGCGGGATTTCCATCGGACAGATCTGTGTGGAAATACACGACAGGATGTATCCGGACGGCTTTCTCAGGCTGAAGCATATGCTGGAGGATATGTACAGTCATGAGTACAGGATAGTGCATGTGTCCGGATCACATGAGGAACTGACGTTTATCCGTGTACATCGGAGTACACCCCAATGAGTAATGAACAAAGACTGACGGTGCTGGTCACCTGTCATGACAGATGCAGAAAGACAAAAGAATGTCTCTATTCTCTGGATGATCCCGGAATGGATATGAACTATATTGCTGTGGATGACGGATGTACGGACGGGACCCGGGATATGCTGAAAGAGTTTGGTGCGGATAGAAACCGTACAGTTGATATCATCAGTGGAGACGGGACTCTCTTCTGGGCAGGGGGGATGCGCCTTGCAATGGAAAAATGCATGAGAGACGAACCGATGCCGGATCATCTGCTTCTTATCAATGACGATGTGGTCTTTTTTGATAAAGCTCCGGAAAAAATGCTGAAATGCAGTATGGAGCACGGGGGAGTATGTGTGGCAGGAGCTGTATGTGATACCGATGGACGAAGATCTTACGGTGGAGTGAGATATGACATGAGAAGGGTGAAGAGCAAGGTCATTGATATAGGCGACGAAGATCTGAAGTGTGATGCAGCAAACATGAACGCATTTCTCCTGACCCGTGATGCTTTTCTTGCAACGGGGGTCTTCGACAGTCACTACGTACACAGCATGGCGGATTTTGATCATTGCTTCGAACTTAGACGGAACGGATTTGAAATATATATGACAGATGAGTATGTAGGTAAATGTGAGAAAAATGTCAGCAGGTGGAACGACACCGGGCTTTCCAGGCTCGAGAGACTGAGGCTCAAAGAGTCTCCCAAGGGACTGCCTCGTAAAGAGTGGTTTTATTATCTGAAAAAGAACTTTGGGACGGGAGCGGCTGTATGGCACAGCCTCACACCCTATATCAGGATCATTGCCGGCAGATGATGAAGGTACTGTGGCTCACCAATTCCATACTGCCGGTGGCGGCAGAGGCTATGTCACGAGAGGCGGGGGTGACGGGAGGATGGGTAGATATGCTGTCCCGGGCCCTGATAAAGGATCCTGAGATAGAATTGGTCTCGGTATATCCTGAGAAGGAAATGAAAAGAAAAACTTCGGGGAGAAAGAACGGGATCACATGGTATGGCTTTTCGGCGACGAAAACAGCACCTGTCAGATACTGCGGGAAGACGAGCCGGTATCTCTCCTTCATTCTGGAAAAGGAAAAACCGGATATAGTACATATATGGGGGACGGAGTACAGCTATGCGTTGGAAATGTCGGATGCAGTGGCGGGCTGTATTCCCTCGGTAGTTTCTATCCAGGGACTGATATCCCAATATGCCGGGAAATACACCTTTTTGTTGCCTGATGATGTGATTTCCGGAAATACGATCCATGATATCCTGCGACGGGACAATATAGTGAAGCAAAACAGAAAGTATTACATCAGGGGAGAGTTCGAAAAACAGACCCTGAGGCAGGCTCATGCGGTCATCGGCCGTACGGAATGGGACAGGATGTGCGCGTATGAGATCAATCCGAAGCTGAAGTATTACAGCTGTGATGAGACCCTTAGGAGTGAATTCTACGAAGGAGAGGGCTGGTCCTTAAGCAGATGTGAGAGGTACAGGATCTTCATGTCGCAGGCGTATTATCCGATAAAGGGAATGCATCTGGCTCTGCAGATACTGAAGGAAGTGAAAAGGAACTACCCCGATGTTTGCCTTTATACTACGGGAAGAGATCCGAGGTGCAGGTCTTTTCGGGATCTTATGAGGCAGAATACATACGAAAAGTATTTGAGCCGGCTGATAAAACAGTACGATCTGGAGGATAATGTCAGCTATCTGGGAAAGCTTACCGCGAAGGAGATGAAGGAGCAGTATTTGAAGGCAAATGTATATCTGCAGGCTTCGATTCTGGAGAACTCTCCCAATTCTCTCAGTGAGGCGATGATAACGGGAACACCGGTGGTGGCCTCAAATGTTGGAGGGACGGCCAGTGTCGTGGACGGATTAGATGATGCCTGCTTGTATGATATCGTTGATATCGCGAAGGCAGCCGGGATGATAAGCAGGATATTCGGGTACGAAAGTGAAGATGATCTCAGAATATTCCGGAAGATGCGGGAACATGCACTTGAAAAGCATGATGTGGAGCGAATCAAAGAACAGTATATCGGATGCTACAGGGATCTCCTCGCCTCGGAAAGGGCGGAAAGATGAAATGAGAGCACCGGTTGCAGTATTTGCATACAACAGAGCGGATAAGCTGGAAGAATGTCTGCGTTCCCTGAATGATTGCGACGGCGCGCAAACAGCGGA
>CADBTX010000211.1 GCA_902797705.1 uncultured Lachnospiraceae bacterium
AACGCCACGGTCCCCACCTCTTCAATGGAAAAGACCATAATGACCGATGACAGGGTCATAGGCCTGAGGCTTGCTTATAAGAATAACGACCCCGAGAGAGGGGATATAATAATCTTTAAGAATCCGGACAATGAAGACATCCTCTATATAAAGAGAGTGATCGGAATGCCCGGGGAGACCGTGGAGATACATGACGGCGGAGTCTATATCGACGGCACGCTTCTGGATGAACCCTATCTGGACACCGTGACCGAGGGAGAATTCGGGCCCTATGAGGTTCCGGAGGACCATTATTTCATGATGGGTGACAACAGGAATAATTCTGCGGATTCCAGATACTGGAAGAATACTTATCTGGCGCGGGAGAAGATAGTGGGGAAGGCGGTTATGCGCTACTGGCCTTCCATCAAGAAGCTGAACGAGGAGTAAAAGTCTGAAACAGAATGTTTCAAACTTCCATCGGTGTCGGGCAGGCACGTCACCGATGAGCACACATGCCTGCGGCAAGGCAAAAAAAATGATTTCAAAAAAAATGAGTTCTCTTGTAAAAAATAATTCCGTTATCCGCATGATGTTCGAAGAAGGACAGAGCATGGCGAAGGAATTCGGACCGGAGAATGTCTACGACTTTTCCCTGGGAAATCCCAATGTTCCCGCTCCTGACAGGGTTAGGGATACGGCCATAGAGCTATTGAAAAACGAGGATCCCATCAGCCTCCACGGCTACATGAATAATGCAGGATTCCCGGATGTGAGGAAGAAGGTGGCGGATTCCCTGAACAGGCGCTTTGGCACCTCCTTCAATGAGAATAATATCATGATGACCGTGGGAGCGGCAGCGGGACTGAACTGTGCTCTTAAGGCGCTTATCGATCCGGGAGACGAGGTCCTGACCTTCGCCCCCTATTTCGTTGAATACAAAAACTACACTGCAAATTATGACGGAGTGCTGAATACCGTGGCTACCGACCACGAGACCTTCCAGCCTGATCTCAAAGCCCTTTCGGATGCGGTTAGTGAAAAGACAAAGGCTCTTATCATCAATTCGCCCAATAACCCCACCGGCGTCATCTATTCCGAGGAAACCATAAAGGGGATAGCGAAGATACTTAATGAGAAGCAGAAGGAGTTCGGCACGGAGATATTCATTATCTCTGATGAGCCCTACAGGGAGCTGGTGTATACCGGAGCAGAGGTGCCCTATGTCACGAAGTATTACGATAACACCATTGTCTGCTACTCTTTCTCAAAGACCCTTTCCCTGCCGGGAGAGCGTATCGGCTATCTCGTGATCCCGGACGAGGCTGCGGATCATGAAGACCTTTTCTCCGCAGTGTCGATCGCCAACAGGGTCATGGGCTGCGTCAATGCTCCCTCCCTTTTCCAGAAGGTGGTGGCAGAGTGCCTGGAGGAAAAGGCGGATGTGGACTTCTACGCAAGGAACAGGGATGAGATCTACAATGCCCTTCTCTCCTACGGTTTTAAGTGCATAAAGCCCGAGGGAGCCTTCTATCTCTTTATCGAGACCCCTGTGGATGACAGGGAATTTGTGGAAGAGGCAAAGAAGGAGCATATACTGGTGGTTCCCGGAACATCCTTTGCACTGGGGGGCTTTGTAAGGCTTGCTTACTGCGTGAGCCATGAGACTGTTGTAAATTCCCTTCCGGGATTTAAGAGACTTGCGGAACACTACGGGTTATGCTGATCATTCCGGCTCCTGCCGGATCAAAGGTAGATAATGAGTTACGAAGCTAATGTCAGAAAAGTGATCCCCTACACTCCCGGTGAACAGCCGGAAGGGAAGGTCATCAAATTAAATACCAACGAGTGTCCCTATCCTCCGTCCCCAAAGGTGGAGAAGGCGCTTAAGGCCATGGATACGGATACTTTGAGGAAATACCCGGATCCTCTCTGCGGCGGACTGGTGTCGGCAATAGCACTGTATTACGGTCTTGAAAAGGAAAATGTCTTTGTGGGTGTGGGCTCTGATGATGTGCTGTCAATGTGCTTCCTCACCTTTTTTAACGCTGCGAAGCCCATTCTTTTCCCGGATATCACCTACTCCTTTTATGATGTCTGGGCAGAGGTCTACAGGATCCCATTTAGGACTGTCCCCCTGAGGGAGGACTTCACCCTGGATCCTGAGGATTACATGACTGAGAACGGCGGCATAGTCATAGCAAATCCAAATGCCCCCACGGGAATATTGGAGAGCCCCTATGTAATTGAGGATATTATTAAGGCGAACCCGGATTCCATGGTGATAGTGGACGAAGCCTACATAGATTTCGGCGGTGCCACGGTGCTGCCTCTTATCAAAAAGTATGAGAATCTCGTTGTCGTCCGCACCATGAGCAAATCCCGTGCCATGGCCGGCATGCGGGTGGGCTACGTTTTCGGAAACCCCAAGGCCATAAAATACTTAAATGACGTAAAGTATTCCGTTAATTCCTACACCATGAACACCCCTTCCCTCATAGCGGGAATAGCTGCCATGGAGGATGATGCTTATTTTGAAGAGATTACGGGAAAGGTCATCGCCACCCGGGAATGGGTAAAGAAGGAACTGAAGAGTCTCGGCTTTTTCTTCGGTGATTCAAAGACCAATTTTATCTTTGCGGGACATGAGGGCACAAGGCCCGGGGAATCAAGGGCCGCCTTTGCGGAGAGGATATTCCTCTCTCTTAAGGAAAGAAATATCTATGTGAGATATTTTAAGAAGCCGAGGATAGACGGATACTTAAGGATCAGCATGGGCACGGATGAAGAGATGCGCGTGCTGCTTGACATATTAAAGGAGCTTATATAGATGGCTGAAATGGACGCAGCGGAAAAGATCAACATAGCGGAGATATTCGGTGAGGACGTCTTCAACGACAATGTGATGCAGGAGCGCCTTCCGAAGAAGGTATATAAGGAGCTGAGAAAGACCATAGACGAGGGCAAGGACCTGGATCCCATGACCGCCGAGGTAGTGGCAAACGCCATGAGGGACTGGGCCATAGAAAAGGGGGCTACCCACTATACCCACTGGTTCCAGCCTCTTACAGGCATCACTGCGGAGAAGCATGATTCCTTCATCGCCCCGGCAGGAAAGGGCGGAAGCGCCATTGTGGAGTTTTCCGGGAAGGAGCTCATAAAGAGCGAGCCCGATGCCTCATCCTTCCCTTCCGGCGGGATACGATCCACCTTTGAAGCCAGAGGATATACGGCCTGGGACTGCACAAGCCCGGCCTTTGTGAGACATGACGCGGCGGGAGCCATACTCTGCATACCTACGGCTTTCTGTTCCTACAGCGGCGAGTCCCTTGACATGAAGACGCCCCTCCTTCGTTCGGTGGAGGCCTTAAACCGTGAGGCCCTGAGGCTTATCCGCCTCTTCGGCAATACCACCTCAAAGAAGGTGATCCCCACCGTGGGAGCGGAGCAGGAGTACTTCCTGGTGGACCGGGATAAATTCCTTAAGAGAAAGGATCTCATATATACGGGCCATACTCTTTTCGGAGCCATGCCCCCCAAAGGGCAGGAACTGGATGACCAGTATTTCGGCGCCATCCGGGAGAGAGTGGCGGAATTTATGAAGACCATAAATGTGGAGCTCTGGAAGCTGGGGGTCACGGCGAAGACCCAGCACAACGAGGCGGCTCCGGGACAGCATGAGCTGGCTCCGATCTACAATGACTGCAACGTGGCTGTGGATCATAACCAGCTGGTCATGGAGGTCATGAAGAAGGTGGCGGAGAGGCAGGGAATGATGTGCCTTCTCCATGAAAAGCCCTTTGCCGGGGTCAACGGTTCCGGAAAGCATGACAATTGGTCCCTGGTCACGGATGACGGCATTAACCTTCTGGATCCGGGAAAGACTCCTCATGACAACGTGCAGTTTCTTATGGTCCTTACCTGTCTCCTGAAGGCGGTGGATACCCATGCGGATCTTTTGAGGGAGTCGGCGGCGACCCTCGGAAATGACTACAGGCTCGGAGCCAGTGAAGCTCCTCCTGCCATTGTTTCCGTATTCCTCGGGGAGCAGCTTCAGGATGTCATTACCCAGCTTGTTTCCACGGGAATGGCCACCAGCTCGCTTAAGCGTGAGAAGCTGGAGACCGGTGTCCGCACCCTTCCTTCCATTACAAAGGATGCTACGGACAGGAACAGGACTTCACCCTTTGCATTCACGGGAAATAAATTCGAGTTCCGTATGGTGGGCTCCAGCGCCAGCATAGCGGAGCCGAATATCGTGCTGAATTCTATTGCGGCTGAGGCCTTTGCGGAGGCCTGCGATTTTCTTGAAAGCTGCGAGGACTTTGATATCGGGGTCCATGACCTTATAAAGAAATACGCTACGGAGCACCAGAGGATAATCTTTAATGGAAACGGCTACTCTGAGGAGTGGGTCGAGGAGGCCGAAAGAAGAGGACTTCCCAATCTTCCCACGGTGCCGGACGCTATCCCCGCTCTTTCCGGGGAGGAATCCGTGAAGCTCTTCGGCAGGTTCGGCATATTTACCAAGGCGGAGCTTATCAGCCGCGAGGAGATAAAGTACGAAGAATACGCAAAGGAAGTAAATATCGAGGCCAGGACCATGATAGACATGGCTTCAAAATCCCTTATCCCGGCCTGCATGAAGTATATCCGGGATCTCTCCGATACGGTGATCGCGGTGAAGAATGCGGGATACGGCAGCCGTGCCGCGGCAGAGAATCTGAGAAAGATAACCGCTCTTACGGATGAGTCCTATTCCGCCCTTGAAAAGCTTATCGAGGATGACGAAAAATCCTTAAAGATCCCTGAGGGCCGGGAGCGGGCGCTCTTCTGCCGGGATCAGCTTAAAAAGGATATGGAGGCCTTAAGGACTCCCATAGACAAGCTGGAAATGCTGGTGGGTAAGGACTACTGGCCGGTGCCGAGCTACGGCGACCTTTTATT
>CADBTX010000212.1 GCA_902797705.1 uncultured Lachnospiraceae bacterium
GACTGTGCGAAGAACATACCGAATGACGAAAAGTACGCTCTCTGTAAGAAATACGATATTGAGCTGAACGAGGTTGAAAAAAAGGCACCATATCTCCTTCATTCAAAGCTTGGGGCCTATCTGGCGGAAAAGGATTTCGGTATAAAGGACAAGGAGATATTGAACGCCATACGTTACCACACCACGGGCCGGCCGGGAATGAGCCTTACCGAAAAGATCATCTTTATCGCGGACTACATAGAGATGAACAGAACCGAAGCCCCGAACCTTACGGATATAAGGGAGATGGCCTTTACGGATATAGATCTCGCGGTAAAGAAGGTACTTACAGACACTCTTTTCTATCTTTCAAAGGGAGACAGGCCTGTTGATCCCACGACAAAGGAGACATACGATTTTTATGCAAAGTCTTGATATCGCAAAGGCTGCTGCCGCAGCACTGGAAAAGAAAAAAGGAGAGGACGTTAAGATCATAGATATCAGTGAAGTATCTGATTTCGCGGATTTTTTCGTCATCGCCACCGGAAATAACAGTAACCAGCTTGATGCTATGGAGGATGAGGTTGGACAGAGCTTAAACCGCATTAATGCCAGGCTTAAGAATACTGAGGGAAATAGGGACAGTAACTGGATCCTTATGGATTACGGCGATGTCATCGTCCACCTTTTCGATAAGGAGAGCAGGTCCTTTTATGACCTGGACCACATCTGGAAAGACGGCAAAGAGATATGAGATCAGCTGTTCTTAAAGGAATAGAGCCGCTAAGGCATGGGATAAGGGTATCATGCACACAGCCCACATTGTAAGTTCGGTAAAACCCGGCAGTATTGCCGAAGAAATGGATATCGTCCCGGGGGATGAGCTGCTCTTTATAAACGGTCAGGAGGTGGAGGATATCTTTGACTATCAGTTCCTTACCGAGGACTGCTCCGTTACCCTTGTTATAAAAAAGGAAAACGGCGAGGAATGGGAGATAGAGATAGATAAGGACGAGGACGAGGATCTCGGTATTGAATTTGAGAACGGCCTCATGGATGAGTACAGGTCCTGCTGCAATAAATGCGTATTCTGCTTTATCGACCAGATGCCAAAGGGCATGCGAAAGACCCTTTACTTTAAGGATGACGACTCGCGTCTCTCCTTTCTGCAGGGAAACTATGTGACCCTTACCAACATGTCGGATCACGACATTGACAGGATCGTAAAATACCGCTTAAGTCCCATAAATATCTCTTTTCAGACCATGAACCCTGATCTTCGCTGCAAGATGCTGAATAACCGCTTCGCCGGTGAGGCTCTGAAAAAGGTGGACAGGCTCTTTGAAGCAGGGATCAGGATGAACGGCCAGATAGTGCTCTGCAAGGGTCTAAATGACGGGGAAGAGCTGGAGAGATCCATAAGAGAGCTTACTAAATATATACCCCATCTTGAAAGCGTATCCGTGGTCCCGGTGGGGCTCACCAGATACAGGGAGGGGCTTTATCCCCTGGAGGCCTTTGAAAAAGAGGACGCCCTTAAGGTCATAGAGCTTATATCAGACTGGCAGGACAGGATCTATAAGGCTCACGGCACCCATTTTATCCATTGCGGTGATGAGTTTTACTGCCTTGCGGGTAAAGAGGTTCCGGAGGCGGATACCTATGACGGCTATCTCCAGTATGAGAACGGGGTTGGGATGATACGCTCATTCCTGGATGAATTTAATGATTGCTTAGCTGAAATAGAAGAGTATCCGGAAAAATATCCCTCAAGGGATGCTGAAAGAGTGGTTTCTTTAAGCGGCGGACTCCTTATGGCGGACTATATCAGGGATTCCCTTAAGAAGTTAAGCCGTCTGTATCCCCGGATCAGGGTGAATTATTATCCTGTGGAAAACAGGTTTTTCGGTGAGAAGATCACGGTAAGCGGTCTCCTTACGGGACAGGACATAGTCTCTTCACTTAGGGGAAAGGACCTTGGCAGCATGCTTTTTCTTCCCGGGAATCTTTTGCGCTCGGGCACGGATATTCTTCTTGATGATATGACGTTAAAGGATATTTCTCTTAAGCTTGACATCCCGGTTGGTATAATAGAAACCGACGGAAGGGATTTTGTAAGAAAGATCATAGGTATTAAGGAACATGAGTAAACCGATAGTAGCACTGGTAGGCAGACCGAATGTGGGAAAATCCACGTTGTTCAATGTACTTGCCGGAGAACGTATCTCAATAGTAAAGGACACCCCGGGTATCACAAGAGACCGGATCTATGCCGATGTAAACTGGCTCGACCGGGATTTTACCATCATCGATACCGGAGGTATAGAGCCGGAGTCAAAGGACAACATGCTCTCGGAGATACGGACCCAGGCGGAGATCGCCATCGGTACAGCGGATGTCATTGTCTTTATCACGGATATAAGGACCGGGCTTACGGATGCCGACACCAAGGTGGCGGACATTCTGCGCCGCTCCGGGAAGAGCATAGTCCTTGCCGTTAATAAGGTGGACAGCTTTGAAAAGTTCGAGATGGACGTATACGAGTTCTACAATCTGGGAATGGGAGATCCGGTCGCAATTTCTGCGGGGCAGAAAAAGGGTATAGGAGATCTTCTGGACCGGGTGGTGAAGCTCTTCCCCGAAAAGAAGCCGGGAGAGGATGAGGACTCAAGACCCCGTATAGCCATCGTCGGAAAACCCAATGTGGGAAAATCCTCCATCATCAACAAGCTCCTTGGAGAAAACCGGGTCATTGTGTCTCCGGTAGCGGGTACCACCAGGGACGCCATAGACACTCCCGTAAAAAAGAACGGGAAGGAATATGTATTTATCGATACTGCCGGTCTCAGACGGAAAAACAAGGTAAAGGAAGAACTGGAGCACTTTATGATACTCCGTACCGTCAGCGCCGTTGAAAGATCCGATGTGGTGGTGATAGTCATAGACGCTGAAGAGGGGGTTACGGAGCAGGATGCAAAGATCGCAGGCATTGCCCATGACCGGGGGAAGGGCTGCATCATAGCGGTTAACAAGTGGGACGCGGTTGAAAAGGACAATAAGACCGTTAATGAGTACACGAAAAAGATACGGAGCGTCCTTTCCTTTATGCCCTATGCGGAGATCATCTTTATATCTGCGCTTACGGGACAGAGATTAAATAAGCTCTATGACATCATAGATAAGGTGATAGAGAGCGCCACCTTACGTATCCAGACCGGAGTACTTAACGAGATAATGACGGAGGCTGTGACGCTGCAGCAGCCCCCTTCGGACAAGGGCAGGAGACTGAAGTTATTCTATATGACCGAGGTGTCGGTGAGCCCTCCCACCTTTGTGATCTTCGTAAACGACAAGGAGCTTATGCATTTCTCGTATACAAGATATATTGAGAACCAGATAAGAAATGCTTTTGGATTTACGGGAACGCCCTTAAGGTTTATAATAAAGGAACGTGGTAATTAATAGAATAAAGGAGAGTAGTAACTAATGGCTGTAGCAGGAAGGATAGTTAGTCTTATCATCGGTTATTTTTTGGGTACCATACAGTCCGGGTATTTACTGGGGATAAAGCAGGGACTGGATATCAGATCCGTGGGATCCGGTAACGCAGGTACCACGAACATGCTCCGTACCTTCGGGGTTAAGGCAGGAGTGCTGACCCTTCTCTTTGATGTGATAAAGACCCTGGTGGCCATGTTCATCTCCTGGCTGCTTTTCAGAAAGAGCTGCGGGGATATAATGCCGCTTATCGTGACCTATGCAGGAGCCGGATCCATATTGGGACATGATTTCCCCTTCCATATGGGCTTCAGAGGAGGCAAGGGGATTGCCGCCACTGCGGGACTTATCATAGGTTATCAGAATCTCTTTCTGTTTTTGATGGGATGTTTAGTGTTCTTCGGACTTTTCCTAAGCACACACTATGTTTCTTTGGGATCCATCATGGTCTGGCTTTTCTTTTTCATTGAGGCCGTGTTGATGGGAGAAAATATCATTTTGCCGGGGAATATGTTCTCGCTGATGCCACAGGCCGCAAGATATGAGCTGTATGTATTGCTGTTTTTACTTGGAGCCCTTGCCTGGTTCCAGCACAGAGGAAATATATCAAGGCTGCTTCAGGGTAAGGAAAGGCGCACCTATTTCAGTAAAGAGAAGAACGCCGCTGAAGCGGAGAGATTTAAGAAGCTTAATCCGTGATACTTTATATACATGATGTGCCGCTTTTTCCGGATCCGCCGGGGAAGTGCATAAGGGGAGTGGGTTATTATCCACTCCGGGGGCTATTAGCTCAGCTGGGAGAGCGCCAGGTTCGCAATCTGGAGGTCAGGGGTTCGATCCCCCTATGGTCCACGAAAAAAAGCCCGTGAGGGCTTTTTTTTGTGGGCCAAGGGGGATCGAACGCCGAGGGAGGAGCCAAAGGCTCCGGAAAGGGGTCACAGCATCTCCATAAATTCTTCTTCGGTGATGACCTTTACTCCAAGTTCTTTTGCTTTGGTGAGCTTGGATCCGGCGGCTTCTCCGGCGATCAGAAGATCTGTTTTTTTGCTGACGGATCCTGTGGATTTGCCGCCGTTTTTTTCGATGACTTCCTGTATCTCTTTACGTCCGAAATTCTTTAGTGTACCTGTAACCACTATGGTAAGATCCTTAAGCTTTTCGGAAACTTCCCCGCTGTCGATGATGACAGGATTTACTCCCGAGGCCATAAGGTCGTCAAAGACTGACAGATCCTTTTCATTGCGGAAGAAATCAATGATCCCGGAAGCGATGGTCTCACCCACCTCAGGCACAGACAAAAGCTCCTCCATGGAAGCGTTTTTTAAGAGGCGTATATCCTTAAAGTGCTTTATTATATCCCCTGCAGTACGCTTTCCCACATTCCGGATCCCAAGGGCGGTGAGCAGCCTCGCGGGATCGTTTCCTTTTGACTTTTCTATCTCGCTTAAAAGCTTGTCCGTATTTTTTTCCTTGCCGATAAGACCCTTTTCGATAAGCTCATCCCTGAAGGAGGACAGGTGGTAGATATCTCCGTAGCTTTTCAGGTAGCCCTCGGTCACAAGGGCTTCAATAAGGGTATCACCGAGCCCCATGATGTTCATGGCGTCACGGGAAACAAAGTAGGCTATGGATCGGACGGACTGGGCAGGGCACAGTGGATTTACGCAGCGGATATCTGCGGTGTCCTCCTCCCTTAAGAGTTTTTCCCCGCAGACAGGGCAGCTTTCCGGTGGCGTAAAGACGGATAAAGGTTCTTCTACACAGTTTTTTAGCTTCGGGATTATCTCACCGCTCTTAAACAGTCTGTACTTTCCTCCTATACCGATCTTCATATCCCTTATGTAGTCAGCGTTATGGAGGGTGGCCCGGGACACGTTGGTGCCGCAGAGCCTTGCCGGTTTTCCGGTCTCGCTGTCATGAAAGATACCGGTAAATGTAAGCTTTCCAGTTCTTCCGATGTCCACGAGGATCTCATCCATGGTGACGGTTCTTTCTTCCGGAGGATATTTATAGGCTATGTGCCCGCTGGAATACTTGCTCCCTGCCGGGAAATCGTCTCTTAAGGCGGTTTCGTCGATCTTTACCACTGC
>CADBTX010000213.1 GCA_902797705.1 uncultured Lachnospiraceae bacterium
GACCGAGATAATAATCGCCATAAACGCCGGTGATATAGAGAAGAACAAGGTCCGCGGGGACATAGGCATAACCTATGACATGGATCTTTTAAGGCTTGTGGACGCCTTTAATAACAACGGACTCTATGTGGGTTCCGTGGTCATGACCCAGTTTGCGGGCCAGTCTTCCGCCATCGCATATGAAAAAAAGCTTATCGCCCTTGGCCTCAAGGTCTACCGTCACTACGTGATCCCGGGCTACCCTTCCAACATCCCCCTTATCCTGAGCGATGAAGGATACGGAAAGAATGATTATATCGAGACCACAAAACCTCTTGTGGTAGTTACCGCCCCGGGGCCCGGAAGCGGAAAGATGGCGACCTGCCTTTCCCAGCTTTACCACGAGGCAAAGCGCGGGGTAAAAGCCGGTTACGCTAAATTCGAGACCTTCCCAATCTGGAACCTGCCGCTTAACCATCCCGTCAATCTGGCTTATGAGGCTGCCACGGCAGATCTGGACGATATCAACATGATAGACCCTTTCCACCTGGAAGCATACGGAAAGACCGTGGTGAATTACAACAGGGACGTGGAGGTATTTCCGGTCCTCCACACCATGTTCGAAAAGATCAACGGCTCCAGCCCCTATAAGTCTCCAACGGATATGGGAGTTAACATGGCAGGGCTCTGCATCACGGATGACGAAGCCGTGTCCTCTGCAGCAAATCAGGAGATAATCCGCCGTTACTACACCGCTCTCTGCGAAAAGAGAAAGGGAAATGAAGGAGACGGTCCCATCCATAAGATAGAACTCCTTATGGAAAAAGCCGGGATCTCCATCGGCAACCGGCCGGTGGTGGCCGCTGCCAATATAAAGAGCGAAGAGACCGGAGGTCCCGCAGCCGCAATGCAGATGGAAGACGGCACCATAATAACGGGAAAGACCTCTCCTCTCCTCGGCGCCTCCTCTGCCATGATACTGAACGCCCTTAAATACCTGGCAGAGATCGACGACAGTATTGAGCTGATCTCACCTTCGGTAATCGAGCCTATCATGGAGCTGAAGGTAAAATATCTCGGAAATCACAATCCTCTTCTTCATATTGACGAGATACTGATCGCGCTTTCCATAGAAGCCCTGAGTAATGACGCCGCGAGAAAGGCCTATGAACAGCTTCCCAGGATATCCGGGCTCGAGGTACACTCCTCCGTCATCCTGTCCCAGGTAGATGTGGGGATCTTTAAGAAACTCGGGGTAAACCTGACATGCGAACCAAAATACCATTCAAAAAAGCTCTATCATACCTGATGGTATGATAGAGCTTTTGCTCTCATCAGTCGGCGTTTTGCCGACAACTTTCTTATCCCTTAACACCACCGAGGGTTACACCGCCGACGATATATCTTGAAAGCAGCAGGTAAACCAGGATAACCGGAAAGATCGAGAAGGCTATCATCATATATACCTGCCCCATGTCAAACTTCAGCCAGTCCGCACTTCTAAGCTGTGCAATAAGGATAGGCAGTGTCTTCTTCGTATCAGTGTGAAGCACCAGTGCAGGTGTGAAGTAGGTATTCCAGCTCAGTACAAAACTGAAGATGGCCTGTACCGCGATGGCGGGCTTCATAAGAGGCACCACGATCTGATTGAAGGTCCTGAATTCCCCGGCTCCGTCAATACGGGCCGCCTCTATAAGAGAAAGAGGAAGGGTGGAATCCATGTACTGCTTCATATAGAAGAAAACAGCAGGGCTCGCGATGGCAGGAATGATAAGGGGTATAAAGCTGTCATCCAGCTTCATCTTTCCTATCAACTGCAGGAAACCAAGAGCCGTAACCTGAGTTGGGATCATCATTACCATGAGGATGAAGGTGAACATGAACTTCTTTAACTTAAACTCATACGCGTGGATGGCATAGGCAGTCATAGTTGAGAAATATGTACTCAAAGCCGATGCACAGGCCGCAATGAAAAATGAATTAAAGAGTCCGTTAAATATTGGCAGTGTGCCGTTTTTAAGGTTAGTCCAGTTTTCAGCAAAGAAGACACCCGGCAGAGCCGCAAATCCTCTCTTCAGCTCCGAATTGGATCTTGTGGCATTGATAAAGAGCACATAGAACCAGAAAAGGCAGAGGATAGAAACCAGTATCAGCACCAGATATGCAATTATTCTTCTAAAATGTACGGAAGCAGTGTTCTCTTTCTGTCCGGCGATCTTTGATCCATTCATAACTCTACCCCCTTACATTTCCTTGGAACTGGTAAATACAAATACCAGATAGCTGAGTATTCCGGTTACAACAAACATGAAGACTGACAGCGCACCGCCAAGACCGTAGTTCTTGCTGAAGAGGTGCTTATTCAGGTACATGATAAGGGTCATGGATGAACGCATCGGATCTCCGGTTCCGTTGGTGAAGATCTGGGGAACATCGAACATCTGCAGTCCGCCGATAAGGGACGTGATCATCACATATATGAGTATGGGTTTAAGTAACGGTAACGTAATCTTAAAGAAAATCTCACCGGCTGTGGCACCGTCCACCTGAGCCGCTTCAAAAAGCGAAGGATCGATACCCATCATGCCTGCCATGAGAAGGATAGTCGTATTTCCAAACCACATTATGCAGTTCATAAAAGCTATAAGTATCCGTACGGACCATACATGGGACATGAACTGGTAGGGTTCGGTGATAAATCCCAACTGCATAAGTATGGCATTTATAGGGCCGCCGTCCGAAAAGAGTGTAAAGAACAGCATTGAAAAGGCGGAGGCCATGATTAGATTCGGAAGATAGATCACTGTCTTAAAGAAAGTCTGGAACTTAAGCCTGAGAGACGGATCCGTAAACCAGGCTGCAAGCAGCAGAGAGATCAGGATCTGAGGAATAAAGCCCATGACCCACATGATCATGGTATCGGTGAAATATGTGGGAAGATCACCGTTTGTGATGATGGTCACATAATTCTGTATTCCCACAAAGTTAGGTCCTATCTGTGTAAGACCTGAACGGTAATTCTCAAAAAAAGAATTGTAAACTGTTGATACCATGGGTATCAGCTGAAAGACCACATAAACTACAACAAAGGGTATCAGAAAGATATATCCCCATTTATTATAACTTACTACTTTGCTCTTCTTCATTGGTATTCCCTTCTTTAAGGTGTGGGGCGCACAGAATGCGCCCCCCACTAAAAGCCTGATATTATTCTGCTGTAAGCTCAGGATACTTCTCAACAATGGCCTTCTTGAACATATCAAGTGCCTCGTCAAGAGTTGCATTACCGTCGAAGTAGTTCTTCATAGCCTTCTGGAATTCTTCGTTACATCCCTGATCGTATGCGCTCTGGTTTGAAAGATCGCAGCTCTCAGCTCCGTTGCAGAACATCTTCAGAGGATTCTGTCCGCCGAGTACGTCGAAAGCGTATGCATCATCAGCTGCAGCCTTTTCCATAGCGGGCTTGTTGTTAACGAAGTCGCTGTCCTTTGCAACGATATCAAGCATGATATCTTCGTTGGTAGTAAGCTGTCTCATGATATCTCCAACGAGGGTCGGATTGTCTGTTCCTGCGCATCCGCAGATCCATGTGCCGCCCCAGAAGAAGCCCTGAGGTCCTTCGGTTGCACCCCAGCCGCCCTTGTTGGCAATGGAACCGTCCTGATCAGCTGCCATTGAGAAGTTGATGAGCCATGCAGGTCCAAAGTAGCAGAATACCTTTCCTTCGGGATAGAAGCCCTTGCTCCAGTCATCACTCCAAAGATCTGCAGTTCCGGTTTCCTTAGCGTCTGTCATCTTCTTTGAAAGGTCAACCCACTTCATGATGTTGTCATCGATAACAACCTTATTGTCCTGAACCCACTTTCCGGATACGTTATTTGAGAATACACGGAAAGCATCGTTGGTGGTAGCTGTCATGTTGTAGCCCGCTGCCTTCATCTGCTCAGCAGTCTTCTCGAAGGCATCCCAGTCAGCTACAGCCTTCTGTACTTCTGCAGGATCATCAGATCCGAGAACTTCCTTTGCAGCCTCTCTGTTGTAGATGAGAACGCCGGGGCAGCCCTGCCATGAAACACCCTTAAGAACTCCGCTTGAATCGGTCATAACGTCCTGGGTGTACTTGTACTGATTTGAAAGATCCGCTTCTGTCAGACCGAAATCTGAAACAGGAAGTGTATAAGGAGTATCAACATATTTAAGCGCATAGTCAGCTTCTACAAGGAACATATCGATCTTGTCGTCAGCTCCTGCATTCTCCTGATTAAGGAGGGTCTCATCCAGATTGTTCTGGTAAGCATTGTCCTGATTGGGAGTGATGTTCCACTTTACGGTAACATCTCCGATCGTTCCGGTTGTAGCGTCTGTCTCGGTATATCCGGGATA
>CADBTX010000214.1 GCA_902797705.1 uncultured Lachnospiraceae bacterium
CTTGAAAGCCAGGGTTATCGTTTTGCATTGTTAAACGAGCTGGACTAAAGCAAAAGGGGACGTCCGATTATTTCTTCCTGAGATATTTACCGATCCTGTACTTCTCTACGCCTTTTTTGACGTGGGCATATTCTATAGCCTCCACCGGGCAGTTGGCTATACAGGCCATGCAGTGGGCACAGATTCCCTTCCAGGCAGGCTTCCTGTCTACCATGGTTATCCTGCCTAAAGGGCAGCGAGCGGCGCATTTTCCACAGCCTATGCAATCATCGGTGACAGAAAATTGTTTTGTGGAGTGCTTGAGCCTTACCCAGACCGGATTAAAGGGTATGATAATGAGCTTCTCAAATAAGAATACATGGCGATCTCTTACGGGCTCCCCTCTTTTAATGAGGGCAGCCACCGTCCGTATCTCTTTTGCAGCAGCGCGAAGCCTTTTCACGCACTCCGCCGGAGACAAGAGCTTGTATCTCTTACTTACAGGGTAGTTTGGCGGCATCTTTATATCTTTATGTCCCATGAAGATCATACCCTTTTTCTTAGCGATCTTCTTTGCCGTAACTCCGCTCATACCGGCGTAGCCTCCGCTGGTGGTGACAAAGTATACCCTCCTGTTGCCCTTTAAGGTCAGCTTCCTGATAAATGCAACAAAAAACCCGGGCATCTCACACACATATATGGGCGAGCATATAACAAAAGGCTTCCTCGACCGAATAGGAGAATAGTCCTTCTCCTTAATCCGTTTTAACAGATCAAGGGCCTCATCCCCTGTCATCTTCGCGATCTTCTTTGCTACGTACTCCGTATTACCTGTTGCAGAAAAGTACAAAACCATAATGTCACGTATAATCCAATCATGTTAGAAAAGTGATTGGATTCTTCCTTTCTCCCAGGTTCTCTGGGCTACTTCTAATCCTTTTCTGATATATTTAATAAGAATAGTATGACAAGGGGACGTACCTTTTGTCAACTTATGGGGCTTATTCCCCCTTTTATGACAAAAGATACGTCCCTCTGTCCATTAAAGAATCACATTCTTATAACCGTTAGAGGTAAGAACCAGCAGAACACGGTCTTCTTTGTGCACTCTACCTTCCCGTGAGGCTTTCTTAAGGCAGCCGTAAACGATAGCCGAAGAAGTCTCAAGGTAGAGTCCGTAACGTCCCATCTCCGACACATCGTCCACAGCTTCGCTGTCAGGGACACTTACGGCAAAACCGCCTGTTTCCTTAAGTGCTGTCACCGACTGCCATGTGGCTGTGCCTCCACCTATGGAGGAAGTAAGGGCAGAACTCCCCGGAAATACATCCTTATGGGTAGCCTCTCCCTCAAGGATCTTCTCCAACCGCGGGAGGGGTTCACAGGCCACCAGCTTAGGCAGTTTTTCTATATATCCGTACTGAAAAAGATCTTCAAAGCCCTCATAGATTCCATAAAGGAGGTCGCCCCTGCATGTGGGTATAAAGAGTAAGTCCGGCAGATCTTTTCGAAACTCGTCATACAACTCATATGATATGGTTTTATATCCCTGAATCCCCCAGGCACTGCTGGATGTAGGCACCTCCAGAAGATTGGTGGCTGGGTACCATTTATCCCCCATATTCTCCCGTTGATATTTGAGGCGGTGGGCGGAAGTAGGTACCGTCACAAGCTTTGCACCGCACATATCCGAGGCCTGTTTCCATAAACCCGGGATGGAATCAGTAGAGACATTTACGCATTTGATTCCTTCCGCTGCAGCGTATGCGGCAAGAGAAGCAGCCTCGTTGCCGCTGGAAGCACAGGTGACGGTGTCATATCCCATCGCCGAGGCTCTGGCAACTATAAAAGGATTCATCCGATCCTTGTGGGAACCGGTGGGATTCTGAAATTCATTCTTGGTATATATGGCGGTGACTCCCACATCCTCCGCCAGCCTAGGCATGGACAGAACCGGGGTATTTCCCTCCCCCAAAGTCACCGCATCTTTATAGGGCAGCATGGACTCATACCTTGCCCACCCTTTCTTTGTCGTATCTATTGAACCGCACCCCTCATAAATAATGGTAACGGCAGAATTCTCGCCCTGCTCCATACAGGAGGGGCATCCGTAGAAATAATCCCCTACAGGGTATCCGGCACCGCATTTGATACACCGCATCCCTTGTATACGGGGATTTAAAACATGCTTGTCTTTAAAACTCATTCTTCATTTGCTCCGTAACTGCATCGGGAAGAGAGCTCGTCCTCCCATTTTCATCTATGGTAAAAGCATCTGCCGATGCCCGCAGAATCTTAGTGTAGGGTTTAGCAGGATTGTCCAATACACTACGGACACTTCCCTGTTCCACCAACTGACCCTGATACATGACCAGAACCCGCGAGCACATACCTGCCACCAGTCCCAGATCATGAGAGATAAACAGATATGTCAGGTTCAGCTCTTCCTTCAACTGATGGAGTAAATGAATAATCTGGGCCTGAACACTGACATCCAGTGCACTTGTGGCTTCATCGCAAATGAGGAGCTCAGGCTTGGTGAGCAAAGCCCTTGCAATCCCCACACGCTGGCACTCTCCTCCGCTAAGTCTGGAAACCAGACGGTCTGTATAGACTTCCGGAAGCTCCACTGTCTTAAGCATTCTCTTAACAGGTTCTAAGGCATCCTTTTTGGATATGGACTCGGTATGGCTTAAAGCCTCATAAAGAGACTCAAATACGGTCATTCGTCCGTCAAATGATGCTACCGGATCCTGGAAGACCATGTTAATCCTGCTTCGCCCCCGTCCAGGACGCAGACGATATGGTTCTCCCCTGAAAAGGATTTCTCCTTCCGTAGGCGGCTCAAGCCCGGCGATAATACGTGCGGTAGTTGATTTGCCACAGCCGGATTCTCCGACGATACCTACGCTTTCACCCTCATTTACGGTGAAATTTATACCCCGGACAACCTCCATCTCATCATATGTTTTACGAAGGTCCCGGACTTCAAGAAGAGGTGTATTAC
>CADBTX010000215.1 GCA_902797705.1 uncultured Lachnospiraceae bacterium
CAGAGGTGAAGTCCGTTAAGGAATTAAAGGATCAGGGCTATACCCATGTGATAATAGCTGCGGGAGCCTGGAAGAAGGGTGACGCACATCTTGAATACGGCGAAGCTATGGACGCTCTGGAATTCCTCTGCAGGGCAAAGAAGGATCCGGATTCCCTGAACCCCGGAAAGAACGTGGTGGTCCTCGGAGGAGGAAATACAGCCATGGATACCGCAAGGGCCGCATTAAAGCTAAAGGGCGTGGAGAAGGTAAGGCTGGTATACAGAAGGACCAGGCGTTACATGCCGGCAGATGAGGAAGAGCTTCAGGAAGCCATAAATGACGGAGTGGAATTTATGGAACTCCTTGCGCCGATCGGTGTAAAGGACGGGAAGCTTAGCTGCGCCGTAATGGAACTTGGCGAAGCTGACGAGTCCGGAAGAAGAGCCCCGGTTGATACGGGACGTAAAGAAGAGATAGACGCCGATACCGTCATTGCAGCTGTGGGCGAAAAGATAGATCCCGCACTTTACGAAGAAGCAGGAGTCAGTCTTGATAAGAAGGGCCGTCCCGTAACAGACGGAGATATGCTGACAGGAGCGGAAAACGTATACGCAGTGGGAGACGGAAGACGCGGCCCCGCTACGGTGGTGGAAGCGATTTCAGACGCGGCAAGGGCAGCGGCAGCCATTGCGGGCATAGATTTTGAGGGATATGCAAAAGAGAACATCGCGGAAAGTGACGAAGCTTATCTTGAGAAAAAGGGCGTGATCTCAAAGGATCTCAATGCTTCTCCGGATAAGAGATGCCTTGGCTGTCCTACAGTCTGCGCGGTCTGTGCCGATGTCTGCCCCAACAGGGCCAATGTCCTTATAAGGGTTCCCGGACGGAAGGCCGAGATCATCCATGTGGACGGGATGTGTAATGAGTGCGGAAACTGCGCGGTATTCTGTCCCTATGACGGAGCTCCTTACAGAGGCAAATTTACCCTGTTCTGGAGCGAGGAAGACTTTAATAACAGTGAGAATGAAGGATTTGCAGTGCTTTCCGGTGACAGCTTCCTTTTACGTCTGGACGGGAAGGAAGAAAAGCTTGACATGGCGGGCATAGAGAGCATCTCAAAAGATGCCGCTGCAGTCATAAAGACGGTGGTGAAAGATTATTCATATCTCCTTTAAGTTTTAGTTGACAATGGGAAAAAAGAAGAATAATATTTAACCAAACAAAAAGTTTGGAGACAAAAATAATTTTTGGTGAAAGGAGCCGATATGGATAAGATCAAATGGGTCATGAATAAGATGCCTGAAAGCGATGACAGGTGGCTTCAGGTTATGTCCCTTGACAATGTGGAAAAGGCCAGGGCCTTCCACAAGGGTTTCCCCCAGTATTCGGTAACTCCTCTTGCACGTTTAAGCGGCATGGCGGAGTATCTGGGTCTTAAGGAAGTATGCGTGAAGGATGAGAGTTATCGTTTTGGATTGAATGCATTTAAGGTTCTCGGCGGATCCTTTGCAATGGCAAAGTATATCGCAAAGGAGACGGGACGTGATGTATCCGAAATGACCTACGATTACATGACCGGTGAAGAATTGAAAAAGGAATTCGGACAGGCCACCTTCTTTACCGCCACTGACGGAAACCACGGCAGAGGCGTTGCCTGGGCTGCAAACAAGCTTAAGCAGAAGGCTGTTGTCCATATGCCAAAGGGGAGCACAAAGACCCGGTTTGACAATATCGCCAAAGAGGGCGCAAAGGTCACCATTGAGGAACTGAATTATGATGACTGTGTGCGTCTCGCCGCAAAGGAGGCTTCTGAAACCGAGCATGGAGTAATAGTACAGGATACGGCCTGGGATGGCTATGAAGAGATCCCTTCCTGGATCATGCAGGGATACGGCAGCATGGCCGGTGAAGCGGCAGAGGGATTAAAGGAGTACGGCATAGAACGCCCCACCCATGTTTTTGTACAGGCCGGTGTGGGAAGTCTAGCAGGAGCGGTGGTTGGCTATTTCACAAATCTCTATCCCGATAACCCTCCGAAATTCGTGATCATGGAGGCCTCCGTGGCAGCCTGTCTCTACAAAGGAGCCGAAGCCGGTGACGGAGAACCCCGTATAGTGGACGGTGACCTCTTAACCATCATGGCGGGTCTTGCCTGCGGAGAACCCAATACCATCGGATGGGATATACTTAGGAATCACGCCAGTGCTTTCCTTTCCTGCCCGGACTGGGTATCGGCAAAGGGAATGAGAATGCTCTCTGCTCCCGTAAAAGGAGATCCCCAGGTGGTGAGCGGAGAGTCCGGAGCCGTGGGAATGGGAGTCTTAAGCACCATAATGCTGGATAAAGAGTACAGCGGA
>CADBTX010000216.1 GCA_902797705.1 uncultured Lachnospiraceae bacterium
AGCCTCGCGCACTTTATTACCACACAGGTATCCATAAGCACCTGATCCTCCTCAGTGTCCTTATCCATCCTCTTTCTGAAGAAGTCCTTTGCGTTCAGGAAGTCTTCATCCGTACCGGAGATAAAGAGTTCTCTCGCGTACATCCCTGCCAGGTGGTTTGAGATATCCCCCTCCTTTTTTATTATCTTCCGGAAGATGGAAAAATCCCTTCCGCTGTGTTCGGAAACGGGGCAGTGCTTTATCTCCACGTTGCTGTCGAAGATCACGGGCTTAAGCCTTACAGACTCATGAAGGGGGTCCTCCCAGAGCGGAGTGCGGAGCCTCTTATAGAGCTTCGGACGGAGTTCCCTGTCGAAATTATAGGTGGTATTGGCGGCCAGCTGGTTCGTATAGTACATCTGCACTATCTCCACCTCGGGAAGCAGGGCTTCCTTTAACTGACGGAATCTTTCCACATTCTTTTCATCCATCACCTCGTCCGCATCGGCGCTGTATATATAATCGCAGGTGGCAAAGGAAAAGGCGTAGTTTCTGGCTGCGGAAAAATCATCCTCCCACTTGAAATCATATACCTTGTCAGTATACTCGAGGGCTATCTTCTTTGTATCATCCGTGGACCCCGTGTCCACGATTATCATCTCATCCATAAGATCCTTTATGGGATCCAGGCAGCGTCTCAAAATAGTTTCCTCGTTTTTTACGATCATGCAAAGGCTTATTGTCATTCCTGATAACCTCCTTTTTTCGCGATTATCCCCGATCTTCAGGTCAGGATAAAAAACTTACTCCTCAGGCTTATTTATGGTATCCGGATAGGTATCCACGGGAAGGTCGAAATTCACCGCCTGGGAATACAGTATTTCCATAAGCCGGTCCACGTTTTCTTCCGTAACGTACATACCGTAGCCCTGCTTCAGGAGTTCCTCGTCCCCCTTGTCATTATAGATCCTCTCGATAATGGTATCCGCCACATCGGGAGAAAAGTGACTGGTCTCATAATAGTTTGTCATATCCAGGGTCACATTATTAAAACCGCTGAAATTCCAGTAGGGAGTGACCCCCGCAAGTTCCTTAAGAAAAACAAGATAGCCGTTTGCTATATCCTTCTCATAGGTATAGCCGTTCAGTGGATTGGTGAAGATCCTGAGCTTTATATTGTTTTCCCTGCAGAGCTCCACGATCTCCTTTATCTCCTCTAAACTCTCCTCTCTTGGATAATAGTAGTCGGACCAGGTGGCGTCCGTCTTATCATAGTGAAAATCAGTCTTAATACTCAGGTTTTCGGTGCCGGTTTCCAGAAGCCTCTGTCCGTAATAGGGGTCGGTGTTCTTATGCTTCATCACCACCTCTATGGACTGGGACAGGGTGATGAGATCCAGATAGGAAAGGTAGAACCCCGCCTTTTCACTTAAGCTCCCGTTCCAGGGGAAGGGCTTTCTGTATAACTGGTCCTTATGAAAATCCGGGTCCACGAAATAGGAAATGTCATCCACTCCCATGGTGACATTCTTTATCTTTACTCCCCGGTCTATCATATCTCTAAGATTCTGGAGATGCTCTCCGGGAGTTCCCTCGGAATAGGCCATGTCATAGTAATCACCGTCATCCATTTTTGACACGTCAAAGAACCCCGCTCTGGAAGAACCAAAGAGGAAGGAATCAAACCTGTCCGGATCCTTCAGGATATTTTTCATTTTTACGTAGCTCTTGTTCGGCTCAACCCCGTTATTCCTGATATGGTTCCAGTGAAAAATGTTATATGGATCCAGTCCCACCCCGAGAGGCAGGAAGATCACCGAAAGGATCATAAGGAATATGAGGCATTTTTTCAGGAATCTTTTCATAGCGCTTACTAGAAGTTAAAGTATATAAACTGCTGTGTGGTGCCCCCGTGGAGCTTGTTTATTATTATGAGGGTGGTAAGGCCCACATAGATCACCCAGCGGAGCGGCAGTTTCCATTTTGTCATTTCCTTCGGGATATCATGCTTCAGTGAGAAGAAATCATATACCATCAGCACTGCGATAGCGGCAAAGAGCTTGCAGAGCCCCACGTCCGTTATCAGCATATCCACCTTCATCTTTTTCCATGCGTCAAGAAAGTGCAGCACCACTCCGTTATGGAGATGGGTCACTATGAAGAAAGCGTCCCCTATGCTGTCTGCCCTGAAGAATATCCAGGCCAGGTTCACGAGAGCGAAGGTCAGGAGTCCCCGGAGGATGATCACTGCTCTTCTCTTCTCTTCCGTCTCCTTCCTAAAAAATCCTTCGATCACCTGATACAGTCCGTGAAGTCCGCCCCACAGCACAAAGGTCCAGTTGGCACCGTGCCAGAGTCCGGATACCAGCATGGTGATCATAAGGTTGATATTTTTTCTGACTGTACCCTTCCTGCTGCCTCCCAAAGGAATATAGACATAGTCCCTGAACCAGGTGGAAAGGGATATATGCCATCTGGACCAGAATTCCCTTACACTCTTTGAAAAGTAGGGGCTCTTAAAATTCTGCATGAGCTCTATATTAAAGAGCCTCGCAGTTCCTATGGCGATATCCGAGTATCCGGAAAAATCGCAATAGATCTGGAAGGTGTACATGACCGAGACCATGATAAAGGTCATGCCGAAATAGTAGGGCACATTTCCGTAGATAAGATCCACATACTTTCCCAGAGCGTCGGAGATGACCAGCTTCTTAAAATAGCCCCAGAGCATCATCCGAAGGCCCGACACCGCCAGGTCGTAATCGAAGGGTTTCCTGCACTTAAGCTCAGGAATAAGGGAATCCGCCCTGCCTATGGGTCCTGCTATTATCTGTGGGAAAAAGGAAACAAAGAGGGCAAAGCGTGCAAAGCTGTCCTCAGGCTTGATCTTCCCCCTGTAAACATCTATAAGATATCCCGTGGACTGGAAGGTGTAAAAGGAGATCCCCACCGGCATCAGAAGATTCAGGAGATGGGGCTCGATATGGAAGGAAAACAGCTCTAAAACGGCCACTATGCTCTGCGCCCCAAAATTGTAATACTTGAAGAACATCAGCAGTCCGAAGCATATCAACAGTGTGGCGATAAGTATACCCTTCTTAAAGCCCCTTTCTTCTTCAGGGGATTTCCCGATGGCCAGGGATGCGAGCCAGACCACAAGGGAGGTGCAGAGTAAAAGCAGCACATATCTCGGGCTTGCGGCCATATAAAAATAGTAGCTTACGAGAAGCAGTATTATCCACCTGTATTTTTCCGGGGCGATCCAGTACAGTCCGAAGGCTATCGGAAGAAATACAAGGAAAGCGAGTGAATTAAATAACATGGATACATTATAGCATGAAAAAAAGACCCCGGGCAACGCTAACCATACGTTGTCCGGAGCCTCTTTATCACACATATCCGTCGAGAATAATCATACCAGTGTCTCTTCGGTTTCTTCTGCGCCTTCGCTTTCTGCAGCGGCCTCGGTCTCATCTATATCTTCCGGAGTATCATCCAGAATGATGTCGTCCTCAATAGCCTCTTCATCTTCTTCAGGAAGCATATTGTCCGTGGACAGCTCGATATTCCTGTAGTGCTTCATTCCCGTTCCTGCCGGGATCAGCTTACCGATGATGACATTTTCCTTAGGTCCGATAAGGTGATCCACCTTACCCTTTATGGCCGCTTCCGTAAGAACCTTGGTGGTCTCCTGGAAGGATGCGGCAGACAGGAAGGAATCCGTAGCAAGTGATGCCTTTGTGATACCGAGGATTATCTGGGTCGCGGTGGCAGGTTCCTTACCCTCCGCAATAAGAGCCTCGTTGATATCATCAAGTTCCAGGGCATCCATTCTGGATCCGGGAAGGAGCTCGGAATCACCCGCATCATCTATCTCCACCTTCTTAAGCATCTGGTGAACGATGACCTCGATATGCTTATCATTGATATCCACACCCTGTGAATGATAAACCCTCTGTACTTCCTTAAGTAGATAGTCCTGTACGGCCCTTAAGCCCTTGATCTTCAGAAGATCATGAGGGTTGATGGAGCCTTCGGTGATAACATCGCCGGCCCCGATCACAGCGCCGTCCTGAACCTTTATCCTTGATCCGTAAGGGATCAGGTAGGTCTTGCTGTCTCCGGTCTCTTCACTGGTGACAAGAACTTCCCTCTTCTTCTTGGTATCCCTTATCTCCACCTTACCGCCGAATTCAGCGATGATGGCAAGTCCCTTAGGCTTACGTGCCTCGAATATTTCCTCTACTCTGGGAAGACCCTGGGTGATATCGGATCCGGCCATTCCTCCTGTATGGAAGGTTCTCATTGTAAGCTGTGTTCCGGGTTCACCTATGGACTGGGCAGCGATGATACCTACTGCTTCACCCACCTGAACCGGTTCTCCGGTTGCCATATTGGCACCGTAGCACTTCGCGCAGATACCACTGTGGCTCCTGCAGGTAAGGATGGTACGGATCTTCACCGACTTTATGGGTTCTCCGTCCTTCACGCCAACAGAGCAGATGAGCTTTGCCCTTCTCGGGGTTATCATATGGTTGGTCTTTACGATTATATTGCCGTCCTTATCATAGATGTCCTCGCAGGAATACCTTCCGGTGATCCTGGTCTCGAGAAGTTCGATCTCCTCCTCACCATCCCTGAATTCCGCTACTTCCATTCCGGGTATTTCCTTACCCTCTTCAGAACAGTCTCTCTCACGGATGACAAGTTCCTGTGATACATCAACCATTCGTCTCGTAAGGTAACCTGAGTCAGCGGTACGCAGAGCCGTATCGGAAAGTCCCTTTCTGGCGCCGTGGGCACTCATAAAGTACTCCAGCACGTTAAGACCTTCACGGAAATTGGACTTGATGGGAAGCTCGATGGTATGTCCAGTTGTATCAGCCTGAAGTCCTCTCATTCCGGCAAGCTGCTTGATCTGCTTATCGGAACCACGGGCTCCCGAGTCCGCCATCATGTAGATGTTGTTGTATTTATCAAGACCGTCCATAAGGTCTGATGTGATGTTCTCATCACAGCTCTTCCAGGTCTCAACGACTTCGTTGTAACGCTCTTCGTTGGTGATGAGTCCTCTCCTGTAGTTCTTGGTGATCTTATCCACCTGATCCTGAGCCTCATCCAGAAGCTTCTGCTTGGAATCCGGAACCACCATGTCAGAGATGGAAACGCTCATGGACGCAATGGTTGAATAGTGGTAACCCATATCCTTGATATGGTCAAGGGCCTCAGCGGTCTTGATCGAACCATGGGTATTGATGATGGCCTCGATTATGGCCTTCAGCTGCTTTTTGCCCACCATGAAGTCAACCTCAAGAGCCAGCTCGTTTTCAGGCTTGCTCCTGTCAACAAAGCCGAGATCCTGAGGGATTATCTCGTTAAAGAGACAGCGTCCCAGTGTGGTATGGATAACGGCGGACTTAACCGTGCCGTCCGGCATCTTCTTTTCCCTGCGGACATAGATAAGGCTCTGAAGGGTTATATCGTGGTCTGAATAAGCCATGATAGCCTCTTCCACTCCCTTGAATGCCCTTCCTTCGCCGGGCTCACCCTCTCTTTCCTGGGTGAGGTAATAGATACCGAGAACCATGTCCTGGGTAGGAACCGTAACAGGTCCTCCGTCGGAGGGCTTCAGAAGGTTATTGGGAGAGAGCATAAGGAATCTGCACTCTGCCTGGGCCTCCACCGAAAGAGGAAGGTGCACAGCCATCTGGTCTCCGTCAAAGTCCGCGTTAAAGGCCGTACATGCAAGAGGATGGAGCTTGATAGCCTTACCCTCTACAAGCACCGGCTCAAAGGCCTGGATACCCAGTCTGTGAAGTGTCGGGGCACGGTTCAGCATAACGGGATGCTCTTTTATTACATCCTCCAGAACGTCCCAGACAACGGGCTCCAGTCTTTCAACGGATTTCTTTGCGCTCTTTATATTGTGGCTGGTGCCGTTAAGTACCAGTTCCTTCATAACGAAGGGCTTGAAAAGCTCTATTGCCATCTCCTTGGGGAGACCGCACTGCCAGATCTTAAGCTCGGGTCCTACTACGATAACGGAACGTCCCGAGTAGTCAACTCTCTTTCCGAGAAGGTTCTGTCTGAAACGTCCGCTCTTACCCTTAAGCATATCTGACAGGGACTTAAGAGCCCTGCTTCCGGGTCCG
>CADBTX010000217.1 GCA_902797705.1 uncultured Lachnospiraceae bacterium
ATAAATGTGGAAGGATCCTGTGGCGCAAGCTCCATATACTCCTTCAGATATCCCACGGAATTGCTGAGATCCCCCATTTTTATGGACAGCTCGCAGAGGGCATAGATTATGGATCTGGCATTGGGACATCTCTCGTCTGCCATGAGAAGTATATCCCGGGCTTCCTCATATTTTCTGTTTACCTTATATATCTCGCTGATGAGGCTAAGGGTCCTGACACTTCTCACCTTTCTCCAGTCAATGCTGTCGGCGATCATCAGTGCCTCATGAAATTCATGATTTTGCGCGTGCGACCTTATCTGCTCCAGCCGCACATTGTATTCGTAGCGGTCCAATTTGATTACTCCAATGTTATTCTCTAGAATTTCTCCCCAAAATGCACATAGTCTATCATAAGATATCACAGCTAACCGTATGGTGTCAAAACCGTCCGCGGCGAAAAACGGTTGCGGCGGATGAGCCTTTGGATGTAGAATTATCCCGATATGACGAAAGACAGGCAGAGCACGGTATCCGTGATAAAAAAATATGATGTAAGGGCCCGGAAAAAATACGGGCAGAACTTCCTGAAGGATGAGAACATACTTCAGGGGATAGTTGACGCTGCGGAGATAGGAAAAGAAGACACGGTTCTGGAGATCGGCCCCGGGACCGGAGCCCTCACCGCCTTTCTCTGCGAGGCCGCGGGAAGGGTCATTGCCGTTGAGATAGACCGGGATCTGATACCCATACTGGAGGAGACCCTGGGGACACGGGAAAATGTGACCCTGATAAACGCTGACATAATGAAAACGGATATCCGGGAGATCCTGCCGGAGGGCTGCGGCAGCATAAAGGTGGTAGCCAATCTCCCCTACTACATAACCACTCCCATAATCATGACGCTGCTTGAAGGCAACGCCCCCATAGACAGCATGACCATCATGATACAGAAGGAAGTGGCGGAAAGGATGCTTTCCCTTCCCGGGAAAAAGACCTACGGAGCCCTTTCCCTGGCGGTGCAGTATCACACCGAGGCAAAGGCTGTCATGGAGGTTCCCCCCTCATCTTTCATTCCCCCTCCGAAGGTGTCTTCCACCGTAATGCACCTTAAGGTAAGAAAAGAGCCCCCCGTGAACGTCATGGACGAGGAGCTCCTGTTTGAACTTATCCGTGCTTCCTTTAACCAGCGCCGTAAGACGCTTCAGAACGGACTGAAGAATCATCCCGGGCTGCACTTCTCAACCGGGGAGATCAGCGCTGCTATAGAAAAACTTGGAAAGCCCGCCTCTGTAAGGGGAGAGCAGCTTTCCCTTGAAGAATTTGCCTCCCTGGCCGACCTGTTATACCAGAGGCCCTGACAGCAGCGTCTTTCTCAGGCAGAGGGCATTGTGATACCTGCGATCACCATGTTCACGCCAGTCACTATGATCTCGAATCCCACTATCAGACCAATGGAGATAGCTGCCAGCAAGGGATGCGCAAATCCAAGGCATCCTGCGATTATCATGAGGATTCCGAAGATCACTCCTACCCACCACTTTCCGGCGGCAGTAGCTACGGCGGGGATCTCCGAGCCCGTATGCTTCTTAAGGTTAAAGGCTGCCATTATCCCGAATACTCCGGCAAAGATAAGCCAGAAGAAGAGATAATAGAGAAGAGCTACTCCCGTAAGGAATTCTGCCTTTGCGCTTATGATTATAAGAAGGCCGCAGATAAATGCCAGTATGGAACCGCACAGATTCCAGCCGTTGGCAAATCCCAGCGCCTTTCTGTCACTGTAGGTCACCATTTCTTCAATAGCGTGGAAGAACATCACGAAGCCGATCACCCATACCATTGAAAGATAGGTAAGTCCGGGGGTTGCGGCGCACCACATTCCTCCGATCACAGTCAGTATCCCAAGGATTATCAATAATACTTTTTTCATTTTTTGTACCTTGTCGCAGGCAAGTGTGCTCATCGGTGACGTGCCTGCGCGGCACCGATGGAAGTTTAAAACATTTTGTGTCAAACTTCATTCCTTTTTATCTTTGTTAACCACGACAATTATGATAACCGATTTTTCAAAAAATACAATAAGCCTCAGTTTATCCTGTACAGCCTTTTTGCGTTCTTAAAGGTCTGATCACAGACCTCCTCCTTCGAGATCCCCTTTATTTCGGCGATGGCCTCTGCCACAAGGTTCAGATACCCCGAATGATTCCTCTCTCCGCGGTGGGGCACAGGAGAAAGATATGGACAGTCCGTTTCAAGGACTATGTTTTCAAGGGGTGTTACCCTCGCCACCTCCTTCAGGGTCTTTCCGTTCTTAAAAGTCACCACTCCTCCGATACCGATGAAAAACCCCTTCTTCACATATCTCAGAGCCATCTCGGGGGAAGCGGAAAAGCAGTGGATAACGCCTCCCATCTCCTCCGCCCGGCACTCATCCAATACATCATAGGTATCCTGCACAGCGTCCCTGGAGTGGATTATCACCGGCTTGTCAAGTTCCCTTGCCAGCTCCAGCTGCCTCTTAAACCAGAAGATCTGATCCTTTCTGTCCGGTCCCTCTTCCCAGTAATCGAGCCCTATCTCTCCTATGGCCACGATCCTGTCATTTCCCCGGGTCTTTTCAGCGATTTCCTCCATTACACTTTCATCCAGCCCTTCGATCTCGGATGGATGTATACCAAGGGCGCCGTAGGCGGAGGGAAAGCGCTCCAGTATCTTCAGGGTCCCCTTCAGGGATTCCCTGTCGGCGGAAACATTGACAAAGAGGGAGACCCCCTCCCTCCCGATCTCCTCTATGACCTGATCTCTGTCTTCATCGTATCTTCTGTCATCATAGTGACAATGTGTATCAAATATCATCTTCTTTCCTGTTCAATAAACTCCGGTTATCACCGGCCATAACTTTTGCCTAATTTACACTTTTTTGTATTTGTGGTAGATTTTCTGCCATGGACAATCAGACAGGCATCAGTACAAAAAGAATAACCATTACCGCGCTGTTTCTGGCTATGAATATCGCCATGAGCTCCTTTGGGATCCCGGTCCCCGGCGGCCACCTCTACCTCTGTGATGCGGTGATCTGCCTTGCGGCCCTGCTCCTTAATCCCCTTGAAGCATTTGTGGTGGGAGGCATCGGATCCTTCCTTGGGGACATGATCTTTTATCCCCTGCCCATGTTCGTGTCTCTTGTGACTCACGGACTGCAGGCCGTTGTCATATCCCTTTTCGCACACAGAGTGAAGCCGGAGCATCAAAAGGCCGGCGCCGTTATCGGCGTTGTCATCGGCGGTATCATCATGGTCACCGGCTACACCCTGGGAAAGATCTTCGTATACAGCACCTTTGAATACGCTATGATAAAGCTTCCCTACGAGATCGCCCAGGCCGCCCTTGGCGGGGTACTCGGCCTGCTCCTCTGCTTCCACGCAGGGATCGGGAAGCTCTTCAAAAAGTATTTTGAATGATGTTATAATTCGATCCCGTCCTTAAGTGCCAGTTCCCTTGCGCTTTCAACGGAGTCTATTCCGGTTTTGTTCTTGATGGGGGCGAATTCGTGCTCACGTATAACCTCATAAGGCAGGCAGGTATCCAGCTGGTGTATCATATCGAGCACCAGCTGCTCGAATTTATAGCCGTTAGGCTTATCCGGCTTCACAAAATTCCCCTCTTCATCCATATAGTTTATCTTCTTCTCCACCACGTGAAGAGGCATTTTATCCTCGCTCACCTTATTCAGCTCCGGAACATGGAAGAGATAATTCAGGATAACGCCGAAATTATATGCGGGCTCGTTATTCTCATCCTTCGCGTCCATCATTTCCTCTGACAGATCGTAGTATTCCACTATGGAAGGCTTTCCGTCCTCCAGGCACATAACGCCGATCTTCTCATCCCTTGCCGCCTTCTTCACAACCTTCGCTCCCACGGAGGAATTGCTGAGGACCGTAGCCCCCACAAAGCAGGGATCGCAGATACGCTGAAGGATATTGTCCACCGCAAAAAGATCGATCCACTCTATGCCTTCCTTTACCATCTCCTTATCAAGTCCCACTCTCTCCATGGAAGAATACCAGCCCCCGTTTCCGTTGGGAGATCTGAAGAGCTTCCCCTTTTCTTCCATATAGAGCTTTCCGTTATGATCACAGGCCGGAGCCATGCTCTGCTTAAAGAATGTGACCCGGTCCTCCCGGTATCCGAAGAAATTCTTTTCCTTGAGGAAATTTACCGTGGCGTCATGATTTACTTCACTGGTCATGATGTAAAGCCGGATCCAGGTGTCGGTCTCATGTACCACATCCAGCAGGTTCTCAATGATCCTCTGGAAGATATATACGGGCTTATTTATCCCGATATCGTACATGCCCTTGGGATTGTCGGATCCGAGCCTGGTCCCCATTCCCCCTGCGAGAAGAAGGGCAGCGGTCTTTCCTTCCTTTATGGCCTTGACTCCCGCATCATGGAATTCCTTTTCCCTTCTCATGATCTCATCTCTCTGCATCACGGGAAGGGGAGAAAAAACCCCTCTCTGAAGCGGCTTTCCCGCATCCTTTATATGAGACAGCACACTGAGATCCGTTTCCTCTATCTGTGTAAGGAGCCTCTCCTTAGCTGAACTGTCCAGTTCATCAAAGTACTTCAATACGTGCTCCTGTCCTGCATCCTTTAACTTCTTTAACGCTTCGTCCTTTGTCATCTCTGCCCCTTTCCGTCAGCATTATTCCTTTTATCCGGCGTCCGCGTCACGGGGATCGCTTTGTGACTCCGTGGCCGGAATGATATCATCTCTGCGAAATTATACTCCATAGGCCCGATATTTATCAATTCATACTTGCACATTATCCCCAATAAATGTAGTATTAGTTAGTTGATATCAGGGTCATAATTCCAACGCTCCGGATATCGGGTTTTGACCCCAACATCATTAGTTGCAGTACGTTGGGATCAGTAAGAAGCTACCAGGCCTCAGAGGAAGTATCGTGTCAGGATTAAAGAACGTAAGGACTCTTACGATGGCTGCTCTCTTAACAGCTATTGTCATAGCAGCCTCGTCCATAAAAATACCCATAAGCAACATCCTGGAGATCAGGTTTTCCACCATCCCTCTGGCGGTGTCCGGCAATATTTTCGGCCCCGGTATAGCCGCTGTTATAGGGATCATGTCCGATCTCATCGGATTTGTCATCTGGCCTACAGGGCCCTATTTTCCGGGCTTCACGGTCTCCGCTATGATAAGCGGCGCCATATTCGGGCTGCTCCTTCATAAAAAGGACGGTTCATTCCCGGGGCTTTCCAGGGTTATACTGGCGGTAGTGATCAATGCGGCCGTCGTCAATCTTGTATTGAATTCCCTGTGGCTTGCCATGCTTTACGGAAAAGGCGGATTTATCGCCGTTCTTTCCGCCAGAATTATAAAGGAACTTATTATGATCCCCATTAACATACTTCTCATAAGCGGGATCATTAAACCGGTGGATGCCCTTCTGAAAAAGCATCCCCTTATGACAGCATCTGTAGAAAAGGAATAACATGCAGGAAATGACATATGAGCAGGCCATTCAATACCTGGACAGGGTGCCGAAATTCTCCCCCCGTTCAGTCGCCAACGGCCTTGAACCTTATAATCTAACGGCTATCAGTGAGCTTCTTCACCGTCTGGGGGACCCCCAGGACAAACTCAGATTCGTTCACATCGCGGGCACCAACGGAAAGGGTTCCACCGCTGCTTTCTTAAGCCGCATACTGGTGGAGAGCGGATACCGGGTAGGTGTTTACTCATCACCCCATCTCCTCGACTATACCGAGAGGATAGAGATCCTCCTTCCCGGAAAAGCCCCCTACAATATCCCGGGAGACGACTTCGGATTTCTGACCGGCCTTGTAAAAGATAAAGCAGAAGACATGCGCCGGGATCAGATACAGTATCCCTCGGAATTCGAACTTATCTGCGCCATGGCCTTCCTGTACTTTCTTGAACAGGAAGTGGATGTGGTGGTTTTGGAGACCGGTCTCGGAGGAAGGCTTGACGCCACAAACGTGATAAAGACTCCGGATCTCGCGATCATCACCACCATAAGCTATGACCACACCGAGATCCTGGGAGAGACCCTGGAGCAGATCGCTTTCGAAAAAGCGGGGATCATCAAGGAAAACGGGGACGTACTGCTCTATCCCCAGTCCCCTGAGGTCGAAGAAGTCTTTGAGAATGTGTGCAGCGAAAGAGGAGCCTGGCTCCACCGGGCCATCCTTCCCGGAAAGATCACCGAGATGTCCTTACGCGGGCAGGTCTTTGATCTGCCGGGATTAAAGGATCTCTCCATCAACCTTCCGGGCGTATATCAGGTAGGAAACGCTTCGCTGGCTGTCGGGGCGGCAAAGATCCTCTATACCAGAGGCTACGACAATATAAATGACGACTCCATGCGAAGGGGTCTTAAGAATACTATGGTCCCCGGGCGTTTCGAGCTTTTGAGGAACGACCCCACCATAATCGTGGACGGAGGACATAATGAAGAAGGCGCCATGGTCCTTGCCCGCAGCCTGGAATCCCAGTTCGGTGAAGAGCAGAAGGTGATCTTCATCATGGGAGTTCTCGCAGACAAGGAGTATGACCGGATGGCGGTACAGGTGGCTCCCCTTGCAAAGAAATTCTTTACCGTGACCCCTTCCTCCGAAAGGGCCCTTCCCGCAGCAGAGCTCGCGAAATTCCTTCATTCTTCCACAGGGCTTACTGCCACTCCCTGCAATACTGTGCAGACTGCCATCCGCATGGCCATATCACAGGCCGAGGAAGATGATGTGATCTGTATCTTCGGATCCTTCTACTATCTCGGGGAAGTGCGTTCCATACTGGGTGCCGGAAATACCGTATTGACCCCGGAAGAGGAAGAGCCGGATAAGCACAGCCGTTCCGTCAACGAAAACCGGGCAGAGAAAAGCGGCAAGCCGGAGAAAAAGAAAAAGAAAGGATTTTTTTCATTTTTCCGGAAATAATTGTGATATACTTTTTATCAAAACCGGAAACTATCCCGGGTGAAAAACCATATCCGGGGAAGGTATATTTTAATTTATCTAGGAGGTACTATGGGATTAATCAGAGCAATAGGTAATGCGGCAGGAAGCGTTCTTGCCGACCAGTGGAAAGAGTATTTCTACTGCGATTCCATTGATGAGACCATACTTGTGGTCAAGGGACAGAAGAGGACCAGCGAAAAAAGGCAGTCCTCCAACACCAAGGGTGAAGAGAACATCATCACCAACGGTTCCGTTATCGCTATCAACGAGGGACAGTGCATGCTTATCGTTGATCAGGGTAAAGTTGCCGAGATCTGCGCAGAGCCGGGAGAATTCACCTATGATTCTTCTACAGAACCTTCCATCTTCAGCGGCGGCCTTGGAAAGGGTATAGTTGATTCCTTCAAGAATATCGGAAAGCGTTTCACCTTCGGCGGAGACGCTCCCAAGGATCAGCGTATCTATTTCGTAAATATCAAGGAGATCATCGGAAATAAGTACGGCACAGCAAATCCCGTACCCTTCCGTGTAGTTGACAACAATATCGGTCTCGACATCGATATCTCCGTTAAGTGCTTCGGAGAATACTCATATAAGATCACCGATCCCGTTCTCTTCTATACCAATGTATGCGGAAACGTTACAGACCAGTATGAGAGATCAGAGATCGATTCCCAGCTGAAATCCGAGCTTCTTACGGCTCTTCAGCCCGCTTTCGCACAGATCTCCGCAAAGGGAGTGCGTTACAGCGAGGTTCCGGGACACACAAATGAGATCGCAGACGCTCTGAACGAGATCCTTTCCAAGAAGTGGTCAGAGCACAGAGGTATCAGCATCGCTTCCTTCGGTGTTTCTTCCATCAAGGCCAACGAAGAAGACGAGAAGATGATCAAAGAGGCACAGAGGAATGCCATCAACAGAAATCCCAACATGGCAGCAGCAACTCTGGTCGGCGCACAGGCTCAGGCTATGCAGGATGCTGCAAAGAACGAAGGCGCAGGCGGCGCAATGTTCGGCTTTGCAGGGATGAATATGGCTGCCAATGCAGGCGGAATGAACGCCGGCCAGCTCTTCCAGATGGGCGGAGCTCCTCAGGGCCCGGCTGTGGGTGCCGTTGCAGGCGGTCCCGCTCCCCAGGCAGCTCCTCAGGCAGGCGGCTGGGTATGCCCTGCCTGCAATACACAGAATACCGGCAAGTTCTGCACCAACTGCGGAGCAGCAGCTCCGGCTCCCGCTCCCTCCGAGGGAGGACAGTGGTTCTGCCCTGACTGCGGTACAAAGAATGAAGGCAAGTTCTGCACCAACTGCGGACATCCCAAGCCTTAAGGATTATTTCAGGATTTACTTAAAGGAGCTGCCAGATCTGACAGCTCCTTTTTTCTGCTCTATTTCCCGTTCTTCCTTACTCTCCTGCCTGAGGGGCTTCCCTCTTCTGGGCCACGCAGCTTCCGCCCACAGATGTCGCGGATCCTCCTTCCGGAACGGTTATGGCCGCCGCACTCTTTATGGGGCTCGGGGTCTTTCCCCCTCCTCCCTGGGCGGCTACGCTCACACTCTGCACCGCACTTCCGTCTGCGTCATAAACCGTTACCGTGCAGAGACCATCTGCCATTCCCACAGTATATTCTCCCGCTTCCAGGGCGGTATTGGTTCCGTCCACCAGCTTAAAATAGTAGGCTCCTTCCGCGGGATTTGACCTCAGATTTGCAGTGTTCACATCCGGCAGATCCTTGACGGACTCATCCCCGTGGGTCCCGGCCATCCCCGCTGCCCCCGAGCCAAGGATCCTGGTAAGACCTTCATTCTCCGCAATGCTGTCCTTACCTGTCTTTGCGCAGGCAGATATGCTGAACAGCACACAGACCGCCACCGCCAAAACCGCTATTCTTTTCATTTCATTCCTCCCTTTTCCTGTTTTTCGAGCTTTTATGTAAAAGTCCTCCGCCCGGATCTCCCCGCTACTATTTTACGGGACAGGCGTCACCACTCAAACCCTTCCCCGTCGAGAATACGCTCAAGCGCGTGCTCCACCGTATCCGTATGATATCTCCCGAGCCCCTTCACGCTTTCAACAGCATTGTCCATGGTAATGGGACATCCCGCCAGGGCAAGCATTTCCCGGTCGTTCTCATTATCCCCGAAGCATAGCACGTTCTCCGGCCCGATATCCAGTCTCTCTAACACCTTATTTAACGCAAGCCCCTTGTGTACTCCCGGGGGCATAAAGTCCAGCCATGCTCCCCCTCCGGTCACCACCGTACACTTATCCTCAAAATCCCGCTTCCAGTTCTTTACCAATTCCTCCGTAAGCCCGCTCTTAACATAGGCGGAGATCTTAAAGAAGGGCTCTCTCTTTTCCCTTATGTCTCTCACCCTTGTCACATTGTTACGGATGGTAAAGCGTAAGAGATCATAATAGCTTTCATCCCTGTCAGAGATAATGCTGGTATCTATTCCGGAAACCAGCACCTCGGCCCCCGGCACCGCTTCAATAGCATCAATGATCTCGTATGCCAGGCTGTCCTCCATCTCCTCCCGGCTTATCATCTCCCCATCCATAAAGGTGATGCAGCCGTTCTCGCAGATATAGCCGATCTCATGCGCCACCGGAGAAAAGAGCCTCTGCAGATTGGCGTACTGCCTGCCGCTTGCCGCAAAAAATGCGATCCCTTTTTCCGTAAGTCTGTGAATAAGCCCGGGCGCCGCCCCTGACAGTTCCTGACTTCCGTTAAGGAGAAGGGTTCCGTCCAGATCGCTCGCTATCAGTTTTAATCTGTTTTTGTTTCTCATTTTATACATAATAACCTACTCTCAGCAAAAAAAATATATATTTTTTCGTCTTTTTGTATTATAATCATAACGATTATGGTCTTTCTTGAGAAATTGAAAAACTTTATATCTATGGATGTTGCCGACGAAAACGAGACCAAAAAAGCTTCGGTCATAATGCGTTGCACATCTCTCACCTTGTTTTTCTTCTTCCTGATCCAGGTGATCATATTATTCGCCACCGGATATCCCAGAGGGGCTGTTGTCAGCATAGCATGCATGCTTGGCTATCTTGCTGCCTTTGTCATGACATATCAGGGCTATACTGTTGTTACCCAGCATTTTATCGAACTCCTGACTCTGGGATGGGTAGCTGCATTTGTCGCGATTATGGGCTGGGACTGTTCATACCAGCACATGATCTTTTCCCTTATGCTCTTTTCCATCCTGACCTCCTATCAGACCATATACTATAAGGGTGTATTTGCCTTTACACTCTGTCTCTTCAGGATATTGCTCTATTTCTATATCCATACCCATGATCCTTACTATGACGTGAGCAAGAGTGCCATGTATCTGTTGAATATCACCAACACCTTTTTTGCGTTCCTGCTTTTCTTCATAGTGGCAGTGCTTTTCTCAACAGATTCCATGCAGATGGAGGAAAAGCTGGTCAAATACAATAAGAAGATAGAGAAGCTGGCGAAGACCGATGCCCTTACGCAGCTTCCCAACCGCCGCGATGCCCTTGAAAGGATAGAAAAGCACCTGAAGAGATCCAGGGATACGGATTTCTTCCTGGATATAGCCATCGGCGATATAGACTTCTTCAAGAAGGTCAATGATACCTACGGACACGAAGCCGGTGATGCGGTTCTGGTGCAGATGGCAAATCTCTTCCGGAATGATATGGGCGAAGACGGTTTTGTCGCCAGGTGGGGCGGAGAAGAATTCCTCTTTGTATACACCAGGGTAAACGGAGATGAAGCCGCAATGAAGCTGAACGATCTTAAGAAGAAGATCACTTCTACAGTGTTCAAATACAATACCATCGAAATGAAGCTCTCCATGACCTTCGGCCTTCAGGAATATGACTTCCATAGCTCCATAGATGATATCGTCAATGCTGCCGATGAAAAGTTGTACATCGGAAAGACTCAGGGAAGAAACCAGGTGGTATTTTAAATTTTTCTATTCATCATCCATGGCTCTTGTGGTATACTATTTGTCAGATCAGTATTCAAACGGGAGAGTTAAGCAAAATGGTCTATACATGCAAAAAGTGCAAATTTATGTTTGACAGGGTAGGACTTGTTGAGAGATGTCCTGACTGCGGGAGCGAGAATTTCAGGCCTGCTTCCAAAGAGGAAAAGGCCGAGTTTGAGGGTTATCAGAAAGAATTCAATAAGAAAAGCGAGAACCGCACCGCCTGATTTTTTCGGCGGGCTTTCTCGCAGCCTTTTCTTAGATCATTTTACATTTAATTCGGGCATAAGCTCCGATTTTATTATCTGCATCATCGAATCAAGATCCTCCAGTTCTTTTTTGGAGAATCTTTTTTTGCACCTGTCCACCACAGTATTGATATAATCCTGACTGATGCGGTAGTACCGCATGTACTTTTCTGTGGGATGAAGGTGGTATTCCCTTTTGTCATTCTCAGACTGCTTTTTCTCTATATATCCCTTTTTTACGAGGTTGTTGACCTTATATGCAGCATTGGGGCTGGAGATCCCCATCAAATGGGCAAATTCAGACACCGTAGGCTCTCCCAGGTATTTGATGCACTCCATGGAAAAGGACTCCACCGCGGTAAGAGTGGCCTCCTTTGTCTCAAATCTGGAAAAGATCTGCATATAAAAGTACACCCTCAGTGCACTGTATAGATCATTCATAGACTGACTCAGCATTGTATCCCCTTAAAACAAAGCCTTTATTGTATCGCAAAGGTGAGTTCCGCCCGGCAGGCCAGCTTTCCGTCCACCCTGGCCTCTGCCTTTCCGCTTCCTATGGGTCCCTTCTGCTCCGTTATCTCACAGTAGAGCTCCAGCATATCTCCGGGCTCCACCTGTTTTTTGAACCTGGCATTTTTAATACCACCGAAAAACGCCAGTTTTCCCTTGTTTTCCGGCAGAGACAGCATTGCCACGGCCCCGGTCTGAGCCAGAGCCTCTATGATGAGCACCCCCGGCATCACCGGATGTCCCGGGAAATGTCCCTGGAAAAACTGCTCATCCATGGTTACGCACTTTCTGCCTTTAGCCCATACTCCCGGCTCATAATCATCTATCCTGTCCACCAGAGCAAAGGGATATCTGTGGGGAAGTATCCCCTCTATGTCTGCAGCGGTCAGTGTTCTTTTTTCTCTTTCTTCCATTTTCCTGTACCTTTCCCGAGTCCTGCCTTAAAACACGGCATAATGCCTTGGCTTTCAAACGTCACTTGCGGTTCCGCAAGTGACTGTTCTGAACAGACACCATCAATATTTAGCGAAGATCAGGCAGGCGTTGTGCCCGCCAAATCCCAGACTGTTGCTTAATACGTACTTCAGATCGGCCTTGATGCCCTTGCCCGGTACATAGTCGAGATCGCACTCCGGGTCCGGAACCTTGTAATTAACCGTGGGAGGGATAAAGCCATGGCCTATGGCCTGTACGCAGAAGACTGCTTCCACTCCTCCGGCGCCCCCCAGCAGATGTCCCGTCATGGACTTGGTGCTGGAAACCTTAAGTTCCTTTGCATGATCTCCAAAGACCTTCTTTATAGCCTTGGTCTCTCCGGCGTCATTGAGATGGGTGGAGGTTCCGTGGGCATTGATATAATCTATGTCATTGGCGCTTATTCCTGCGTCCTCTATGGCAAGCTCCATGCATCGCTTTCCTCCTTCTCCCTCAGGATCGGGAGCGGTCACATGATAGGCGTCACAGTTGGCACCGTAACCCACGATCTCCGCAAGGATCTTTGCGCCTCTCTTCTTTGCATGTTCTTCCGACTCAAGAACCAGTACTCCGGCGCCCTCTCCCATTACAAATCCGCTTCTCTCAGCATCAAAGGGGATGCTGGCCCTGTCGGGATCCGTGGCGTGGCTTAAGGCTCTCATGCTGGCAAATCCTCCCACCGCTACGGGAGTGATGGTGGATTCTGTTCCGCCGCATAACATAACGTCCTCATAGCCGTCCCTTATCCTGTGAAAAGCATCACCTATGGCGTTGCTTCCACCTGCACAGGCAGTCACCGGACATGAACACATGCCCTTCAGCCCGTATCTGATGGCTATGCTGGCTGCCGCCATATTCGCTATGGTCATGGGGATATAGTGAGGGTTTATCCGTTCAAAGCCCTTCTCCAGACCCCGGTCATGCTCTCTCTCAGTAAGCCCTATACCGCCTATGCCGCTGGAGAGGATGACTCCGGCCCTCTCATCCGGCGCCTCCTTTGACACCGAAAGGCCGCTCATCAGATAGGCTTCCTCCGCTGCATAGAGGGCGTATTGGGTAAAGAGGTCGCTGGTCCTCTCCTCCTTCTTTCCGAATTTCTCCGCGAAGTTGAGGCCCTTTACCTCTCCCGCCAGTTTGACGGTGTAATCCGTGGTGTCAAAACGGCTTATCTCACCTATGCCGTGACGTCCCTCTTCTATGGCTTTCCAGCTGTCCTCCGCATTGTTTCCAATAGGATTTACGGTTCCGATGCCCGTTACAACTACTCTTCTCTTTTCCATAAATCGCTCCTTATGCTCCCATTCCGCCGTCTACGCCGATAACCTGTCCGGTGATGTAGGCTGCTTCATCCGATGCCAGAAAGGCTGCCAGAGCCCCTACTTCTTCCGGCTTTCCTGCCCTCTTTAAGGGTATGGATTTTATCGTGGCGTCAATGGCCTTATCACTCATGCTCTTTGTCATGTCCGTATCGATATAGCCCGGTGCAATGGCATTGACTGTGATCTTCCTGCTGGCCAGCTCCTTGGCAAGGCTCTTTGTCAGTCCGATGACCGCGGCCTTACTTGCGGAATAATTGGTCTGTCCTGCATTTCCCCGTATCCCGACGATGCTCGCCATATTTATTATCCTGCCGAAGCGTCTGCGCATCATAAGCTTCGCGGCTTCCCTGCAGCAGTAGAAGGTTCCTTTGAGATTCAGGTTCATCACTTCGTCCAGATCCTCGGTCTTCATATTGAGGATCAGGCCGTCTCTGGTGATCCCCGCATTATTGACCAGAATATCCAGATGTCCCAGTTTTTCTTCCGCAGTCTTAATGAGCTTTGCAGCGCTCTCCTCATCTGAGACATCGGCCTGCTCAATAAATACGGGCAGATCCATGTCTGCTGTAGCGCAGAGCATGGCGGCCTCCTCAGCCGCATTGATATTTCCCGAATAGTTGATCATCACGGGATGTCCGGCTTTAGCCAGGGCCACAGCCACTGCTCTTCCGATACCCCTGCTGCCTCCGGTTATGAGAGCACAGGTCTTTTCATTCTGCTCCTTATTCTGCTCTTCCATCTTATAACCCTTCCTTCAATGTATTGATATCTTCAGCGTTTTCAATGTTAAAGATCCTGTAATCCTTTATATCCAGGGCTTTGGCGGTCTTCCTCACAAAACCGCTGAGAGCCTTGCCGGGTCCGATCTCCACAAAAGTATCCACCTTCAGTTCGAAGAGACGCCGCAGGGTGTCCTCCATCCGGACGCTCCTTTGAACCTGCATTTTAAGGAGCTCGGGGATCGAGTCGCTTTCTGCCTTTTCATGCCCCAGATAATTAAAGAGCACCGGTATCTTCATGTCCCCGAATTCGATCTTCTTAAAATATTCAAAAAGCTTATCTCCTGCAGGGGCCATGATCTCTGTATGGAAGGGTCCGCTGACCTTCAGCTCCACGGTCCGTCTTGCCCCGGCTTCACCGCAGAGGGCGGCCGCCTTATCCACGGCTTTCTTTTCCCCTCCGATAACAGTCTGTCCCGGGCAGTTCAGATTGCATATCTGGACGATCCCTTCATCCTTTGCCGCATTGCAGCATTCCTCGATCTTCTCTATGGGAAGGGCCAGTATCGCTGTCATTCCCGAATCCACTCCTTTAGAGCATTCCGCCATGACCTTTCCACGGAAGGCCACGGTTTCAACCGCTGTCTTTCCGTCAAAGACCCCGGCCTTTGAAAGAGCCGAATACTCTCCCAGGGAAAGCCCTGCCACGTAATCCGGATCCTTTATCCCAAGTTCTTCAAATACCCCGTTGACTCCCGCTGCAAAAGCTGTCATGCAGGGCTGGGTATACTCGGTCTCATTTATAAGCCCGTCAGGATCCTCAAAGCAGATCTTCTTTATGTCAAAATCCAGTTCAGGCTCGTCAAAGGCCTTCCGGAAGGAAGCGTACTTTTCATACAGATCCTTTCCCATTCCGGCCACCTGGCTTCCCTGTCCCGCATACAGAAATGCTGTTTTCATGATCAATGCTCCTTTCTTTTTTAAGAGCCGCGGCTCAAAGCCCGCTTCGCGAAATTCAGAATTCTCCGCAGATATCCTCAAAGATCGCCCGGAGGGACCTGAGTTCAGTGATCTGACCGCAGGTCTGGCCCGCCATCAGGCTTCCGTTATCAGTATCTCCGTCAAAGACGGCCTTTCTCAGGCTTCCGAGGGTGAACTGCTCCAGCTCATCTCTTCCCGCGCCCCTTTTCTCTTCCTTCATATAAGCTCTGGCCATCTTGTTCTTCAGGATCCTCACCGGCGCATTCACGCTTCTTCCGGTTACGACGGTGTCGCTGCCCTTTGCCTTGATGAGTGCGTTCTTATAATTCTCATGGATAGGGCACTCCAGACTTCCCAGGAGGCAGGTTCCCACCTGAACCCCTATGGCGCCCAGGGCAAGAGCCGCTTTGAACTGTCTCCTGTCCGCGATGCCGCCTGCTGCGATAACGGGCACATCCACGGTATCACAGACCTGGGGAACCAGGGTCATGGTGGTCATCTCTCCCACATGGCCTCCGCTTTCTGTTCCCTCCGCGATAATGGCATCTGCGCCGCAGTCGACCAGATGCTTTGCGAGTATGGGTGCCGCAACCACCGGTATAACTGTTATTCCCGCTGCTTTCCATGCATCCATGTATTTTCCGGGATTTCCGGCTCCGGTTGTAACCACCTTGATCCCTTCATCTATCACTGTCCTGGCCAGATTGTCCACATCAGGATTCATGAGCATTATATTCACGCCGAAGGGCTTATCCGTCTTTTCCCTGCACTTTCTGATCTCTTCCTTCAGTCCTTCCGCGTTCATGCCGCCTACGCCGATAAGTCCGAAGGCTCCCGCATTTGAGCAGTCTGCCGCAAAAGACCCTGTGGCGATATTTGCCATTCCGCCCTGTATCACAGGAAACTCTGTCCCCAGTATCTCGTTAAGATATCTCACTTCTTTTCCTCTCCCTTGAATCTAAGCATTGCGCCGGCCATGGTAAGTCCGCCGCCAAAGCCCACCAGCATAAGATTGTCCCCGGTCTTTATCATGCCCTTTTCCCACATCTCGTTCATGGCAGTAGGTACCGAGGCTGCGCTGGTATTTCCGTAATGCTCCATATTCTTGTAGAATTTCTCTGTAGGAGCCTTGTATTTCTTTATCACATGATCGATTATCCGGGCATTGGCCTGGTGGCATATGCAGTGGTCCACATCCTCCATGGTCTTTCCGCTCTTTTCAAATATGGCGTTCATTACCTTCGGGATCGCTGCCACCGCAAATCTGAAAACAGCCTTTCCGTCCATGTGCACGGTGGAGCTCTTAGAACCAACTCCCTCTATATAGATCTCCAGTCCTCCCTTGACGCCCAGATAATTGTCATAGGGAAGCCCTTCTTCAGCCCTTATTACCGCTGCTCCCGCTCCGTCTCCGAAGAGCACGCAGGTGCTGCGGTCTGTCATGTCAATAACCTTTGACAGCTGCTCCACACCGATCACGATGCCGTACTTCTTGTCTCCTGCGGACAACAGCCCCCTCGCGACCTCCAGTCCGTAGATAAAGCCTGCACAGGCCGCGTTTATATCCAACACCGGGATGTCCTCGGGAAGCCCCATCTCCTTCTGTATGAGACAGGCCGTACTCGGAGACGCATAGGTGGGAGTAACAGTGGCGCAGACCACGCAGCCCACTTCCTCACGGGATATACCTGCCCTTTCAAATGCCTGCTTTGCGGCATCCGTGGCAAGCTTCAGATTGTTTTCGTCACCCTCGCAGAAGTGTCTCTCACGGATACCGGTCCTGGTGAAGATCCACTCGTCATCGGTCTCCACTATCTTTGCAAAATCGTCATTGGTCATCACCTTTGAGGGGATCCCCGCTCCGGTGGATATGATCTCTATTCCCTTCATCTTTTCTAATGCATCTCCCTGAATTTCTTCCTTCTGTCCCGTAAGAGTTCCTCCGGGGACATAGCCATAAGTGCCGAAAGATTCTTTTCGATGGCCATATCCATGCTTCCAAAGAGCCGCTTCGGATTTTCCTGTCCTCCTCCGAGAGGCTCGGGGATAACCTCATCACAGACTCCGGCATCTCTTATATCATCCGCCGTAAGCTTCATGATATCGCAGGCCTCCGCGTGCCTTCCGGAATCCTTCCAGAGTATGCTGGCAAAGCCCTCGGGACTTAATACGGAATAAACAGCGTATTCCAACATAAGAAGCCTGTTGCAGACTCCTATGGCCAGCGCTCCTCCGGAGCTTCCCTCACCTGTTACGATGGATATGATCGGAACGTGGAAACTGCTCATCTTAGCCATGTTTCTGGCTATGGCTTCGCCCTGTCCGTGCTCCTCTGCGTCTATACCGGGAAAAGCCCCCGGAGTATCGATAAAGGTGATTATGGGACGGCCGAACTTCTCTGCCTGCTCCATTATCCTCAAAGCCTTTCTGTAACCCTCGGGCTTGGCCATTCCGAAATTATAGGCCACGTTCTCCTCTGCGGTATGGCCCTTTCTGTGGCCCACCACACTCACCGGGATACCATGAAATCTGGCTATCCCGCCGTATATCGCAGGGTCGTCATCATAGAGATGGTCCCCCTTCTGCTGGAAAAAGTCGGTAAACAACGCACCGATAAAATCGTCGATATGGGGTCTCTCTATCTTCCTTGCCAGAAAGACCTTATCTTCTGCCGTAAGATTGACACAGGGCCTTAAAGCCTTTGCCTTCTCCATGGAAAGATCCAGCATCTGCTGGTCATTATCATCCACACCCTCCGAACGGAGTTCATCCATACGGTGCTTTATCCTGTCCGCTTCCAAAAGCGATTCTCTTATCATGCTCTGCCTCCAACCCCGGAATCCTGATGAAGCTTCAGGATGTCATAGAGAACTTCCTTCAGTTCCTGCCTTTTTACTATCCTGTCCACAAAGCCGTGTTTATAGAGATATTCCGCTCTCTGGAAACCCTTGGGAAGCTTGACTCCTATAGTCTGCTCAATGACCCTCGGTCCCGCGAATCCAATAAGGGCACCGGGTTCGGCCAGAGTTATATCTCCAAGGGTCGCAAAACTCGCCGTCACTCCCCCTGTGGTAGGGTGGGTAAGACAGCTTATATACAGCCCTCCTCTTTCAGAAAACTCCTGCACTGCAGAACTTGTCTTTGCCATCTGCATAAGAGAGTGGATACCCTCCTGCATCCTGGCGCCGCCGCTGGCAGCAAAGATTATGAGAGGAAGCTTTTCCCTGCCCGCGGTCTCCACGGCCCTCGTAACCTTTTCTCCCACAATGCTGCTCATGCTTCCCATAAAGAAACGGGTGTCAAGAACAACTGCCACCACCTTTATGCCGTTGATACGGCCGAAGGCGGTTACCGCAGACTCCTTTAAGCCCGTCTTCTTTTCAAGCCTTTTTGCCTTATCCGCATATCCCGGAAAATCCAGAGGATCCTTTGCCGAAAGGTCCTTATTGAAATCCTGTCTGCTGCCCGGATCAAAGATAAGATCCAGACGCTGATCCGCTGTCATTGCCTGATAGCGTCCGCAAAAAGGACAGATATTCATATTGTCGGTCCAGACCTGTCTCACGGCCCTTCTTCCGCATGCCTTACAGTTCACATAGTCCGGTGCCAGCTTCTTGGTCACCGTCCTTAAGACAGATCTGATCGAAAGCTCTTCCTTTTCCATTATCAACCTGCTGCTTCTTTAAGATACTCTACGATATCGCCAACTGTCTGAAGCTTTGCCAGAGTCTCGTCAGGGATCTTGATATCAAGCGCTTCCTCAAATGCCATGTGAAGCTCCACAAGATCGAGTGAATCAGCTTCAAGATCGTCCATAATGTTTGCTTCGGGCGTTACCTGATCCTCATCACATCCAAGGGTGTCTACAATGATCCTCTTTACCTCTTCAAATTCCATATCCTTCAAATCTCCTTTTGCTTTTTCCGGCCGCTGCCGTATGTGGTTTTAAAAACCATATTATGTAGTAATAAAAGTTCAAGGTAATTTAGATAAAAATTTTTTACTAAATTACCTTGAAATAAATACCTCATATTTTGTTTCTTGTCAAGTGCCTGCTCAAAAATACATCAAAGACTCTTTAATTCCTCACTTATCTCCTGAAGCAGTGCGCTGCTTTCATCCCGTGCTCCCGCGGACTCCAGCTCCATAAGCTCATTTTGTAACTCTGCCGACAGCTCTTTAAGAGCCCTGAGCTCCGACCGGCATTCGTTTAATATCTCCCGGCTCTCATCCCGGTTTACACCTCTGCTCTTCAGTTCTTCCTCAGCTTCTCCGAATTTCTGCCGTGTTACTGAAAGGCTTTCCTTCTGTCCTGCAGCGAAGCTGTCCAGCCCCTGCATGAGCCTGTTCGTCTTATCAAAATCGGCATTCAGCTTATCTACGGTATCGCTTATTTCCTGCACGGATCTTTCCGTCTGCTCCGCAAGCCTGGATATCTCACCCGCAACAACCGCAAAGCCCCGGCCGGATTCTCCAGCTCTGGCGGCTTCAATGGAAGCATTTAAGGAAAGAAGGTTGGTCTCACTGGCCACATCCGAAATAATGGTGGCCGCCATATTGATATCCTTGACTGAACCGCTGGTCTCCTCAAGCTGCGCCCTGATGCTCTCGATATTATCGTTGAGGCTCTCTCCGGATCTACAGAGATCCTTAAGGACAAGCCCGGCCTCCCTGAGAGAAGCGGTCTCCCCTGTTCCTCCACTGTCCCTGCCTCCGTTTTCCTTCAGAGCTTCCGAGATTAATCTCTCTGCTCTTTCTATCTCACTCTCTATCCTGTCTGTCAGGCTTCTGAGTGCTGCCGTATCCGGACCGGAGGCGGCGTTTCCGGCATTGACGATCCGTTTTCTTATTTCCTCTTTTTTATTTTCGATACGGACAAGGTCCTTCCTTAAGCCCCGGTTTTCCTCCTCCCGGAGACGGTCCTTATCTTCCCTGACCCTCCTTACCGTTTCCAGATCCCGCTCCTTTTTGATGGCGGAAAAGCCTGTAACGGAAAGAAGTATTATCATCACCAGGGCGAGCAGCGATAAAAGTATCATGGCTGCAAGTGCCCCGCCGTTTCCCTTTTCTTCTCCGGAGGACGCATATCCCGCAGCAGGTGTCACAGGGACGCTCTCATTCTTTTCTGCCTTTTTCGCTCCACCCCCGGAATC
>CADBTX010000218.1 GCA_902797705.1 uncultured Lachnospiraceae bacterium
GTAATATGACCAATAACGATTCCGCAAGGGAGCAGATAAGGGAATACGAAAAGGATCTGGAAAACTGCAAAATCACCGCTCCCATCTCCGGAATAGTCACGAGTGTTTCCGTGGTAGAGGGAGATGAATATGATGAAAAGAGCACCATCTGCGTGATACAGGATGATTCCTCCTATCTTGTGAAGGGAACGGTGGATCAGTACGATATCTCAAGTGTTTCGGAGAGCATGAACTGTGTGATAAAGACCGACGCCACAGGAGACGATCAGATGGAGGGAATTCTTACCTTTGTTTCTCCCGTGCCGGAAAGCTCCTCTTCAGGTTCTTCGGAGTCCACGGGAACGTCTTCAGCTTCTTCCTCCACCGATTATCCCATCGAGATCACCATTGACGGCAGGGATGACAGGCTGCGTATAGGAATGACGGCTGAGGCTGCCATCCTTCTGGAGGCAAGGGATGGCGCAATGGTTGTTCCCTATGATGCCGTGGAAGAAGACGTTGACGGAACCTTCTATGTTGAGAAGGCTGTTGACGACTCCGAAGAGGATATGGGAAAAGGTGCCGATAGGGGTCACGGAAAGAACGGGGATCATGTATCCGATGAAGAACAGGGTGAAAATCCTCAGGGTATGCCTTTGAAAACCAGCTATTCCGGAAATCCCATTGCCAATCTCATAGCGGAAAAGATCATAGGAAAGAGCGCAAAGGAACTGTACGTTGCAGCTGCCGACACTCCTACGAAGAAGATCACCGTGGAAAAGGGACTGGAATCCGATTATTATACCGAGGTTATCTCGGATGAGCTTGAGGTGGGAGATCAGGTGCTGATACCGGATACGGAAAGTAGCAGCAATGACTTCGGCATGGGAATGTTCGGTGGACCGGGAGGAGGAGGACCCGGGGGCCACGGAGGCGGGTTCTGATATGAGTAAGGGTGATGTTATTATCGAAGCCCGGGATATCATAAAGCGCTATTATATCGGACAGCCAAACGAGCTGGAGATACTCCACGGCATAGATCTGACTGTAAATGAAGGGGAATTCGTGGCGATTGTCGGGGCTTCAGGTTCCGGAAAATCCACCCTTATGAATATAATAGGCGTTCTTGACAAGCCTACAGAGGGCTCATATCTGCTTGACGGCGTGGACATTATGAAGGCAAGGGATGACGAGCTTTCAGACATCAGAAATAAAAAGATCGGTTTTGTTTTCCAGACCTATAATCTTATAGCCAGGACCAGTGCATTAAAGAATGTGGAACTTCCCATGATGTACGCCAAGGTTCCCGGCAGAAAGAGAAGGACGAGAGCAAAGGAACTTATGGAGCTTGTGGACATGGGCGAGAGGATGAACCATAATCCCGATGAACTTTCCGGAGGACAGAAGCAGAGAGTGGCCATCGCCCGGGCCATGGCAAATGATCCCGCCCTTATCCTGGCAGATGAGCCTACTGGGGCGTTGGATTCCAAAACCGGAAGAAAGGTTATGGATATCTTCCATAAACTGCATGAAGAACAGGGAAAGACCATCATACTTATAACCCATTCGCCGGAGCTTGCGGGGGAATGTGAGAGGATACTCACCCTTGCCGACGGTGAATTCATAGGAGAAAGAAAGGGCAGCGGACATGCTCCTCTTTGAAAATATCATCCTTGCTCTGAACGGAGTAAGGGCAAATAAAATGAGATCCCTTCTTACCATGCTGGGAATCATAATAGGTATCGCATCCGTTATAGCCATCATGACGGTTGGCTCCTCTATGACCGCATCCATGACCGACACCATGAGCAGCATGGGAGCCAATGATATCACCATGGGTGTTTCCCAGAAGAGCACGGAGACCGAGACACTGGATAACGGCATGTTCTTTGAATGGGGTCCCCGTTCCAGTAAGCTAGGTGATGATGATTATATCTACGAGGAAATGCTTGACGGATTAAAGGAGGAGTACCCCGACAAGGTGGATAGCTTCCTTCTGGAAACATCGGCAGGGGAAGGACAGGCTGTTGACGGCAGCCGATATGCCAATGTGGACTTGATCGGAGTAAACCAGGAGAGATTCGAGGATGAAGATCTTACCATTCTTTCCGGAAGATCCTTTACTGAGAAGGATCAGGAGGAGGGGAGAAAGGTGGCCATGGTCTCCGATTATTTCTGCAATAACATGTTTGGCGGCGATACTGCTGAGGCACCGGGGAAAGAGATATCCGTTGTAATAAACAATAAATACTACTATTTTACGATCATAGGTGTGTACGAATATGATGCCAGTGCCCACTGGACATCCACCTCCGAGGAGGAGACCAGGACTGATCTCTTTCTGCCGCTGAAGACCGGTTTTGAATTTAAGCATGAAGACATGAGATTTGAGCAGGTGACCGTGGTGGTAGGCGGTGATGTCAATAACGTGGATGATTTCATGTCGGACATAGAGAGCTTTATGAACAGAAGGTTTTACAGGAATAATGACAGCTACGAGATAAGCTGCTCCAGTATGTCATCATTTATGGATGAGCTTACCTCAGAGCTTAGTACCATGTCCATGGCTATTTCCTTTATCGCAGGGATCTCCCTTCTGGTTGGAGGTATCGGGGTCATGAACATCATGCTGGTATCCATTCAGGAGCGAACAAGGGAGATAGGCACAAGAAAGGCCCTGGGGGCCACCAACGGTTCCATAAGGATACAGTTTATCGTGGAGGCCATGGTCTTATGCTTCGTGGGAGGCGTGATAGGCGTTATCCTCGGAATGGTACTGGGATCCATCCTTTCGAAACAGATGGGTTATGAGGCGGCGCCTCCTTTCAGCGCCATATTATTTGCCGTTGGCTTCTCCATGGCTATCGGGGTCTTCTTTGGATATTATCCGGCAAACAAGGCTGCGAAGATGAACCCTGTTGATGCGTTAAGGTATGAATGAGGTATATCGTTTGTTTTACCGTTTGGGGCTAAGAAAATGATACCGGTCTATTTCGCCCCTCTTGAAGATGTGGCGGGGCATTTTTTCAGGAATCTTCATAACCGTATGTTTCCGGGGGCAGACAGATACTATGCCCCCTTTATTTCTACAGCGGGTTCCCTTACAAAGCTGAAGACAAGAGAATTAACGGATATTTCACCCGAAAATAACAGCGTGAAGGAGCTGATCCCCCAGATACTCACAAATGACGCCGGGGAATTTCTGAATGTGGCCCGGCTCCTTTATGAGAAGGGCTACAGGGAGATAAACCTGAATCTCGGTTGTCCCGGCAAGGACGTGGTGAAAAGAAAGCGGGGCTCCGGCTTTCTCACGGTACCTGACAGGCTGGACCGCTTCTTTGAAGAACTATTTTACGGTCTTGATTCTTCATGTTTAGGGGATCTGAAGATCTCCGTAAAAACAAGGACGGGCTACAGGGACTTAAGCCTGTCGGATAAACTTATAGAGATCTTCAACAGATACCCAATAAGTGAGATCACTGTCCATCCAAGGCTTGGGAAGGATTTTTACAGGGGAAAGCCGGATATGGAGGCTTTTGGGATATTCTATCAGGGCATCAGGCACCCCCTCGTATATAACGGAGACCTTAGGACGCGGGAGGATATTGAGGATATCATGAAAAGGTATCCCGGTCTTTCAGCTGTGATGGCGGGCAGGGGGATGATAGAAAATCTGTCTCTTGCCAGGGAATGTAAAGGGGGAGAGGTGGCTTCCCTGTCTGAGATCCTGGCTTTCACAAACGAACTTTATCTTATTTACAAAAACAATCTGAATGCAGGGATCTACGCCGTGAACAAGCTAAAGGAGCTGTGGGGGTGGATCGGGGAATGTCCTTATTTTTCTGAGAACCGGCGCGGAATAAAAGCCATTTTCAAGTCTAAAAATCCTGTGGAATATGAAAGCGCCGTAAGGCAGCTTGGAAATGATTTGCCGTCTTATTAAAGAAGTGAGTAGATCAGGGAGGGCAGGATGCCGCTCAATTTATATTTTTCGTTTGTAACATATGTCTGTGCTGTGACTTTCATGCCCGGTCCCAATAATGTGCTGCTGCTTTCCGCAGCGGGACAGACGGGGTTTAAGCGGTGCCTTCCCCTTCTTTTCGGTATATGGTCAGGACTTATAACGGTCATGACGGCTGCAGGGGCGTTCTGCACGGTATTAAACAGTCTTATCCCACAGGCTGCCCCTTTCTTAAAGTACGTGGGAGCCGCTTATATACTGTATCTTGCCTGGGTCACACTTAGGAGGAAGCCGGTTTCAAAGGAGGACGGTAAGGCGCTGACCCTTACTTTCAAAAACGGATTTCTTCTGCAGTTCCTTAATGTTAAGGTGATCATGCTGGGACTCGCCGCCTTTCCGGGGTATTTTCTCCCATACGGGAACGGCATATTAAATATCATTCTTTTTGCTGTGACAATGACAGTCTGCTGCGGGATCGGCAATCTCATCTGGGCCTTTTTCGGAAGCATTCTGAATCCCTTATATGAAAAGAAATACAGGATCATAAATGCGGTTATGGCAGTGCTTCTCCTGTACTGCGCCATCAGGATAGTATTGTAGACCATCGTGATAGGGGGCGTGACAGTCTCTGAGGGAGGGCAGCCGTGACGTATCGTGACAGTGTTTAAAAGAATATTGAATAATATTGAATGATATGTATAATTATTAAAAAACGGATTGCATTATGGAGGGAAAACAAATGAGAATTCTCGACTATATCGACAAGGAGGAGTATCAGGAGATACAAGACCTGTTTTCTGATGCAACAGGACTTGCGGCTATTTCGTTGGGTGATGATGGAAATTATA
>CADBTX010000219.1 GCA_902797705.1 uncultured Lachnospiraceae bacterium
CTTGACCAGCCCTCCGGCGATACCCCGAAGGATCTTCGGGACAAGGCCATGCTTGAGCTTTTGTATGCCACAGGTATGAGAGTTACCGAGCTCATAACCTTAAAGACCTCGGATCTCAATCTGTCAATGGGATATGTGGAGTGTCATGACGAGGACAAGGAGAGGATAATCCCCTTCGGAAATGAGGCAAAACAGGCTCTTCTCAGGTATCTGGCCCATTCCAGAGAGGTGATGGTCGAGAATAAGGAAGAGACGGCTCTTTTCGTTAACTGTTCGGGAGTGCCCATGTCCAGACAGGGATTCTGGAAGCTTATCAAATATTATGCAAAGAAGGCGGGGATAGAAGCGGATATCACTCCGCACACACTTCGTCACAGCTTTGCAGCACATCTTGTTGAGAACGGGGCCGATCTGAAGTCTGTTCAGGAGATGCTGGGACATTCGGATATCTCCACCACCCAGGTCTACGCCAATATGACAAAGAACAGGTTAAAAGAGGTCTATGACAAGGCCCACCCGAGACATTGAATATTGCAGTAAAATAGTTTTGTACGGAAAGCAAGGAGGAGAATAAAAATGATGAAAAAAGTATTGAGTCTGATCACTGTGGCAGCTCTCACACTGTCACTTACAGCCTGCGGCGGAAAGGGCAAAAGCCCGGCTTCTTCCTCGGGAGAAGGAAAGACCTGGGTCATCGCAACGGATACCGCTTTCAAGCCCTTTGAATACAGGGATGACAATGATGAGTTTGTGGGGATAGATATGGATATCCTTGCGGCAATAGCTGAGGATCAGGGCTTCAAATATGACCTTCAGATCCTCGGATGGGACGCATCCATCGCAGCCTGCCAGGCCGGACAGGCAGACGGAATGATAGCCGGAGCCTCCATCACCGATGAGAGAAAGCAGTCCGGATGGATCTTTTCCGATGGATACTATGATGCAAACCAGTGCATGGCGGTTTCTCTTGATTCGGGAATTACAGGCTTTGGGGATCTTCAGGGAAAGAGCGTTGCCGTAAAGACCGGTACCATGAGCGCCGAGTATGCGGAGAGCCTTTCTTCACAGTACGGTTTTACCGTTACTTATTTTGAGGATTCACCCACCATGTACCAGGCAGTTGTTGGCGGACAGGTTGCGGGCGTATTTGACGATACCCCCATTATGGCAGCCAACATAAAGGATGGAAACCTTCCCATGAAGCTCCTTCCCGAGACCGGAAACGATCCTGCCTCATACGGATTCGCTATTTTCAACAAGGATAATCAGGAACTTGTGGACATGTTCAATGCCGGGCTTAAGAATATCAAGGCCAACGGAAAATATGATGAGATCCTGAAGAAGTATCTCGGATAATATCAGGAGCTTATACTTATGGCACGTATCATTACCGTATATGGAGGCATGCTGCTTATAGCTTTGGGGAGGACTTTGCTTTTAGCCCTCCTCGGGCTTTTTTTTGCCTGTATAATCGGACTTATCTTCGGTATCTTAAGCGTACTTAAGAACAGGGTCTGTAATGTGATCGCCCAGATCTTCGTGGATGTGATAAGAGGAGTTCCGATGATAGTCCTTGCATTTTTTATCTATTTCGGAATACCCTATCTCTTCAATACCATGATAGGCGGGTTCAATATGACACTAACGGCACTGCAGGCCGGTACCGCCTGTCTTGCCCTTAACTGTGGCGCATATATGTCCGAGATAATAAGAGCCGGTATACAGTCTGTGGATATCGGCCAGATGGAGGCCGCAAGGTCCCTGGGATTATCATATGCCACAGCCATGAGGAAGGTGGTGCTGCCCCAGGCTATACGCACCATGATCCCCAGCATCATAAACCAGTTCATAATCACATTAAAGGATACATCCATTCTTTCGGTCATAGGTTTTCCGGAACTGGTCAATACCGCGAAAAACGTTCAGGCCAATACTTTCATGGCCTTCCAGACCTGGGCCATCGTCGGCGTCATGTATCTTATAGTCATCACCATTCTTTCGAGAAGCGCAAAGGTGATGGAAAGGAGACTGAATGTCGGAAGATAGTATGGTCATAAAGGTAAGGAATCTGAAGAAGTCCTTCGGTGATCTGGAGGTCTTAAAAGATATCTCCCTTGATGTTGAAAGGGGAGAAGTGGTGGTTGTGATAGGGCCTTCGGGATCCGGAAAGTCCACATTTCTCAGGTGTTTGAACCGCCTTGAGGATTCAAACGGAGGAAGTATCGAGGTTCACGGTCAGGACATCACAAAGAAGAACATCAATATAAACACCGTCCGGGAAAATATCGGCATGGTGTTCCAGCACTTCAATCTGTTTAATAACCTGAACGTAATGGACAACATGACCCTGGCGCCGGTGGAATTAAAGAAGTGTTCCAAGGCAGAGGCAGTAAAAAGAGCCGAGAGCATGCTAAGTAAGGTGGGACTTCTTGAAAGGGCCGAGGCTTTTCCGTCCCAGCTTTCCGGCGGACAGAAGCAGAGGGTGGCTATAGCCCGGGCGCTCTGTATGCAGCCGGATATCATGCTCTTTGATGAACCCACTTCCGCGCTGGATCCTGAAATGGTGGGAGAGGTATTGTCCGTTATGCAGGAACTGGCTGCCGACGGAATGACCATGGTGATCGTAACCCATGAAATGGGCTTTGCGAGAGAGGTTGCCGACAGGATAATATTTATGGACGGCGGCTACATCGTAGAAGAGGGTACTCCCCATGAGCTCCTGAACGATCCAAAGGAAAAGCGTACGAAGGATTTTCTTGACAAGGTGTTATGATGAAAAAGATAATCACTATAAGCCGATGCTTCGGAGCGGCCGGAGGACAGATAGGGCGTAAGGTGGCTGAGAGGCTCGGGTTCTACTACATGGATAAGGATGTTATACTTCGCTCGGCCATTATGAGTGAAGGAATAACCCCTGAAGAGATGCAGCGCTATGATGAACAGGTGCCCTTTGATTTCGGTTTCGGGCAGAGTCTTTTTGATTTTTACAGACGGCCTTTGGACGAAAGGCTTTTTGAAGCCCAGAAAAGGGCTATCTTAAAGGTTGGAGAAAAGGGCAGCTGTGTGATAGTTGGACGTAATGCAAACTACGTGCTTAAGGAATTTGATAATTCCCTTCATGTTTTTGTGAGCGCCACAGACAGATTCCGCCTCGCTAACCTTAAGGAGAAGATGCCGGACATCAGTGACGACAAGATCCTTGAGGAAATGCGTTCCGTTGACAGGAAAAGAAAGAAGTACTGCAGCCACTACACCAACACGGTCTTCGGGGACGCCAGTTACTATGACATTTGTCTGAAGAGTTCCTCTCTTGGTATTGACGGATGCGTTGATATAATATGCGGCATAGCGGAGAAAGAATGAAGGATCCTGCCCGGAAGAACGATCTTCCGGGTATTTTTCTGCCCATTAAGGAAAAATGCATCGATCTCTCCATCCGTGTTGACTTTTTCTTCATTTTGAGTGATAATAAGCAGGTCTTTCAGCAGGGTTCCCTGCA
>CADBTX010000220.1 GCA_902797705.1 uncultured Lachnospiraceae bacterium
AATACTGTAAAAGACCTCAACAGAGCGCAGATAAAGAGTGTTATGGATCTGGGATCACCTAATTCTGATCTAAACAGAACACGCAAATACGGATTTAATCTGAATCCGGATGGGGGAAAGGAAGGACAGGATCTCTTTATCCTCACGGATGAACGTAAGCTTATAGATGAATTGCAGGGAGATGGCGGACGGACTTTAGAAGGAGCAGAAAGGGATAACGCCATCAGAGAGCTCCGTACCAAGGAGAAGCTCTATTCAGACCTTATGGCGGAGACAAAGGAGATCGTCAAAGCAGCGACAAAGCTTAAGGAAAGAATGGACGTAGTCCTTGAGGGCAAGGATGTCGAGAATGTACCACAGCTAAAAGCAATGCGTGATGATCTGGATGATCTTATCAGGATCGGTAATGGTAACATTTCCTACTCGAGACTTGTAGAGACGCTGAATGACCTGAAAAGACAATCCCATGATTTTCTGGAAACGCGTCAGCACTTCAGTCTTAGTCCCGGTTTTCGTAAGAGAAATGCGTTCTATAAGACGCTGGAGGATTTCACGCGGGAAAATGTCGACTCTCTGAGTGCGGTTATACATGATAAGAAATATGGTCCATATGAGAGGGAAAGGTCGATAAGTGAAGCCGCCGCTGAGTATTCCGGGGCTAATGATAAGCTGAAGACCTTAGAGCAGCGCTCCGCAGCTGAAAGGCGGAATGAGTCTGCACATGAGCTCAGCTTTGGTGACCTTCAGGGTAAGTTCGGAAAGGGAAATAACAATCCCATCAATGACCCTGTTCCAAGAAGAAGGGCTGCCGCAAAAGAGTATCCTGTTGAGAAACAGACCATTACATTCTGGCAGGCGAAGATAGAGCAGGCTACCCAGGCAGAGTCAATGGGGAGGAATTCCGGGTATTTCAAGGCTGTGCAGCATAAGCTCAGAGATTGCTTTGATGCGGCTGTATATCTCTATGAGAACCAGAACCGGAAGAATCCTAAGGCCGGTTTTGACAGAGCCAGGGCATACGCAGACTATGAAAAGGCTGTTATCGATCTGCAAAAGGCAGCCGGGGATTACATTGATTACAAGATGTCGGATCACACGGATAACGTGAAGAAGAATCCTCACAAGGCAGCGCTGAACAGTACCGACAAGGGGAAACTGAAGCTCATGAACGATCTTCGTTCAGAGAAGAGCTATTTCCTGAATAAGACGGCAGTGAAAAAGGAACAGATCCGGATCGAAAAGGATCAGGAACCGATCAAATGAATCTGTCTCTTAGCACTTCATTTCCGTGATACCACACCGGGGGCGGTTTATAGAACCGTCCCCGGCTTCTTGTCAAGAAATACAAAATGGTGTATAGTTTCACCGTTTAGCGCTAAGGAATTGATCTCCGGCGTGATCATTTAAGGAAAGAGAAGAGAATAAAGAAGAGAATACTGAGATGGCAAAGAATCTGGTTATAGTTGAGTCACCTGCAAAGGTGAAGACGATCAAAAAATTTCTTGGGAGCAACTATCAGGTGATGGCTTCCATGGGACATGTACGGGATCTTCCAAAGAGTCAGCTGGGTGTGGATGTGGAAAATGATTTTGAACCAAAGTACATCACCATCCGGGGAAAGGGAGAACTGCTTGCTTCCTTGAGAAAAGAGGCAAAAAAAGCCGACAGGATCTTTCTTGCAACTGACCCGGACCGTGAGGGGGAAGCCATATCATGGCATCTTATCAAGGCCCTGAAGATAGACGGGGATGATAATAAAAAGAAGGTGGACAGGATCACCTTCAATGAGATAACAAAGACCGCAGTAAAGAATTCCCTGAAGAATCCAAGGGAACTTGACATGGATCTTATCGATGCCCAGCAGGCCCGGCGTGTGCTGGACCGTATCGTGGGGTACGGGATCTCACCCCTGCTCTGGGCAAAGGTCAAGAGAGGACTTTCTGCCGGAAGGGTTCAGTCTGTGGCCCTCAGGATAATCTGCGACAGGGAGGATGAGATCGATGCCTTTATCCCTGAGGAGTACTGGACACTGGATGCTTCCCTCAGGGTAAAGGGGGAGAAAAGCCTGCTCTCCGCCAAGTTCTACGGCGATCAGAATGGAAAGGTCGAAGTAAAGAGCGGAAAAGAAGCTAAGGAAATAAAGAAGTACTGTGAAAAGAATGAGTTTAAGATAAAGGATGTGAAGAGAGGAGAGCGCCTGAGAAAACCGCCCCTTCCCTTCACCACCAGTACCATGCAGCAGGAGGCTTCATCGGTGCTTAATTATTCCACCCAGAAGACCATGCGTGTGGCACAGCAGCTTTATGAAGGCGTGGATATCAAGGGGACCGGTACTGTGGGTCTCATCACCTACTTAAGGACAGATTCCACCAGGATATCCGATGAGGCCTTAAGCGCTGCCAGGACCTATATCAGTGAAAACTACGGGGAGGAGTTCCTCTCTGAAAATCCCGGCAGGTCAAAGGTGAAGGAAAAGGAGCAGAAGATCCAGGATGCCCACGAAGCCATAAGGCCCACTGATATCTTAAGGACCCCGGCTTCGGTGAAGGATTCCTTAAGCCGTGAGCAGTTCAGGCTCTACCAGCTTATCTGGAAAAGGTATGTGGCGAGCTGCATGGCTCCGGCTAAATACGGCACTGTAAGCGTAAAGCTTATGTCCGGAGACAGGTATGTCTATACTTCCTCCGCTTCGAAACTGGTATTTGAAGGTTTCATGTCGGTTTACAGCGAAGGTGAAAAAGAGGAAAAGGACAATAACGTGATCCGCGGTGATATTTCCGAAAAGTCGGTGCTGACCTTAAGCTCCATTGAGGAAAAACAGCATTTTACCCAGCCTCCCGCACACTATACCGAGGCGTCGTTAGTAAGGACCCTGGAGGAACTTGGCATCGGGCGCCCCAGCACCTATGCCCCTACCATCACCACCATCATTGCGAGACGTTATGTTACAAAGGAGCAGAAGAATCTCTATGTAACAGAGATCGGACGGGCCGTGAACGGTATCCTGAAGGACGCCTTTCCCAGCATAGTGGATGTTAACTTTACCGCTAATTTCGAGACCCTTTTAGACGGAGTGGAGGAAGGAAAGGTCCAGTGGAAGACCATTATCGAAAACTTCTATCCCGATCTTAAGGAGGCTGTGGAAAAGGCCGAGAAGGAGATAAAAGAGATAAAGATCGAGGACGAGGAATCCGAGGAGATATGCGCTAACTGCGGCAGGCATATGGTGATAAAATACGGACCCCACGGTAAGTTCCTGGCCTGTCCCGGATTCCCGGAATGCAGGAATACCATGCCCTACTACGAAAAGACCGGCGTAAACTGCCCTAAGTGCGGTAAGGAACTGGTTATGAAGATGACAAGGAAGGGCAGGAGATATTTTGGCTGCATAGGTTATCCCGACTGCGACTTCATGACCTGGAACAAGCCCTCTAAGGAAGTCTGCGCTAACTGCGGAAGCATGATGGTCGAAAAGGGCAATAAGCTTATGTGCATCAACGAAGAATGCAAGAATGTCATTGACAGGAAGAAAGAAGACTGATCCATAGGGAGCATTGAATGAGTCAGATAGAACTCCTTGACAGGATAAGGACTGTCAACGGACTTTTACAGAAAAACGAAAAGGGCAAGGTGGTCTTTACCGATATCTGCGACTGCATTGCAAACCTCCTTTCCTCGGATGTGGTGGTATTAAGCCGCAAGGGAAAGATACTGGGAAGGAATGTCCCTCAGAATAAGAGCCTGGTGATGGATCAGGTCTCTGTGGGAGAAAAGATAGATAATGCGGTAAATAAAAGGCTTTTATCCATACTGTCCACCCAGGAGAACGTGAATCCCGAGCTTCTCGGGCTAAAGGGGCAACAGGACAGCAAACTGCTGGTGACTCCCATTGAGATATCCGGGAAGCGGCTCGGGACCATGATAGTCTGCCGGGAGAAAAAGGCCTACTCCATTGAGGACATCATCCTCTGCGAATACGCGGATACGGTGCTGAATCTGGAGATGTTGAGGTCCGAGACCGAAGAGCATGAGGCCGAGAACAGGGTTGAAAAGATGGTAAAGGGAGCTTTCTCATCCCTTTCCTATTCCGAGGCCCTGGGAGCTGCAAGCGTGCTGAAAAGCCTTAAGGGCAGCAGCGGCACGGTGGCGGCTTCGAGAGTGGCGGAAAATCTGGGGATCACCAGATCGGTGGTGGTGAACGGATTAAAGAAGCTGGAGAGCGCCGGCATCCTGGAGACGAATTCCGCCGGAATGAAGGGCACCAGGATAAGAGTGGTGAATAAGGAGCTGTTTCTGGAAGCCGAAAAATGGTGCGGTGAGCATCATATTTCATAAGGAAACACTATGTTGACAAACTACAGTTCATTTTTTAGAATTTTCTTATAACAACAGGAAGGACAGATTCAGATGTCTAAGGAACTTGCAAAAACCTATGATCCCAAGGGGATGGAGGACAGACTTTACCGGAAATGGCTGGATAAAAAATATTTCCACGCTGAGGTGGATAAGAAGAAAAAGCCCTTCTCCATAGTCATGCCCCCGCCGAACATAACGGGACGGCTTCACATGGGCCATGCCATGGACAATACCATGCAGGACATCCTCACCAGATTTAAGAGGATGCAGGGTTACAATACCCTCTGGCAGCCGGGAACGGACCATGCTTCCATAGCCACTGAGGTTAAGATCATTGAAAAGCTTAAGGAAGAGGGTATAGACAAGGAAGATCTGGGAAGGGAAAAGTTCCTTGAAAGAGCCTGGGAATGGAAGAAGGAATACGGCGGCATCATAGTTGAGCAGCTTAAGAAAATGGGTATCTCCTGCGACTGGGACCGGGAGAGGTTCACCATGGACGAAGGCTGCAACAATGCGGTGAACGAGGTCTTTGTAAGGCTTTATGACAAGGGACTCATATACAAGGGGAATAAGCTTGTAAACTGGTGTCCCCTCTGTCTTACCACCATTTCCGATGCGGAGGTGGAGTACGAATCACAGGACTCCCATTTCTGGCATATAAAATATCCCGTGGTCGGAGAAGAGGGAAGGTATGTGGAGTTTGCCACCACCCGTCCCGAGACCATGCTTGGTGATACGGCGGTGGCTGTTCACCCGGATGACGAAAGATATAAGGACATAATCGGGAAAAAGGTGCTCCTGCCCTTTATGGACAGGGAGATACCAATAATCGCGGATTCCTACGTGGATCCCGAATTCGGGACAGGCGTGGTAAAGATCACGCCGGGACATGACCCCAACGACTTCCAGGTGGGGGAGCGTCATTCTCTTCCCGTTATCAACATAATGAACGACGATGCCACCATTAATTCCAACGGCGGCAAGTTTGAAGGTATGGACCGTTACGCAGCCAGAAAGCAGATCGTTAAAGAGCTTGACGAGATGGGACTGCTGGTAAAGATCGAGGACTATACCCACGAGGTGGGAACCCATGACAGATGCGGCACCACTGTGGAGCCCCTGGTAAAGCAGCAGTGGTTCGTAAAGATGGATGAGCTCATCGCTCCTGCGGCAGAGGGCGTCAGGAAGGGAGACATCAGGCTGGTTCCCGGCAGGATGGACAAGATCTACTTCAACTGGACTGATAATATCAGGGACTGGTGCATAAGCCGTCAGCTCTGGTGGGGTCACAGGATCCCTGCGTTTTACTGTAAGGAATGCGGCGAAGTCGTGGTCTCAAAGGAAAAGCCGGACAGCTGCAGGAAGTGCGGCTGCAGCGAGTTCACTCAGGACCCCGATGTGCTTGACACCTGGTTTTCTTCGGCTCTCTGGCCCTTCTCCACACTGGGATGGCCGGAGGACACGGCGGAGCTTGACTATTTCTATCCCACAAGCGTCCTGGTCACCGGTTACGACATCATCTTCTTCTGGGTTATAAGGATGATATTCTCGGGCTATGCTCACATGGGAAAAAAGCCCTTTGATACAGTGCTCTTCCACGGACTTGTCAGGGACGAGCTGGGAAGGAAGATGAGTAAATCCCTGGGGAACGGCATAGATCCCCTGGAGATCATTGATAAGTACGGCGCCGATGCCCTGAGATTCACTCTGATAACCGGAAACGCACCCGGTAATGACATGCGTTTCTCCGATCAGAAGGTTCAGGCCAGCCGCAATTTTGCAAATAAGATCTGGAATGCTTCCCGCTTTATCCTTATGAATATGAACGGGGAGAAGATAGGAGCTCCGGAGGACTATCAGCTGGAGGATGCGGATAAGTGGATCCTCTGCCGTATGAATGAGACGGTAAAGGCTGTTACCGACAATATGGAGAAGTACGAGCTGGGTATCGCGGCCCAGAAGATATATGATTTCGTATGGGATATGCTCTGCGACTGGTATATCGAAATGGTAAAGCCCAGGCTTTACAATACGGATGATAAGGCTTCCAGGGATGCGGCTCTTGCCACCCTTAAGATGGTGCTGAATTCTTCCCTTAAACTCCTTCATCCGTATATGCCCTTTATCACGGAGGAGATCTACTGCACCTTAAGGGAGGAGACGGGAGATACGGCTTCCGAGGAATCCGTGATGATAGCTTCCTGGCCCGTGTTCACCGAAAAGTATGATTTCAGGAAGGAAGCGGAATACATAGATATCATAAGGGAAGCCATCAAGGGCATAAGAAATATCCGTTCCGAGATGAATGTCGCTCCGTCAAGAAAGACCGACTTAAGAGTGGTATCGGAGGATAAGGATGTACGGGATGCCTTTACCAGAGGAACTCTTTTCTTCTCCAGTCTTGCTTCCGCAGTGAATGTATATGTTTCAGACAGGAAAGACGGAGTGAATGACGACGACGTTTCCCTGGTGACGGGAGCCGCCACGGTATACATTCCCTTTAAGGAGCTTGTAGACATCGAAGAGGAGAAAAAGCGTCTTATAAAGGAAAGAGACAGGCTTGAAAAGGAGCTTAAGCGTTCCAATGCCATGCTCTCCAATGAGAAATTCCTGTCTAAGGCCCCGCAGGCGAAGATAGATGAGGAGAAGGAAAAACTCAAGGGGTATGAAAAAATGATGGGAGAAGTGCAGGAAAGACTGAAGGTGTTTATGTAAAACTGGAGGGTTACCGTGGGCTCACGCGACGACAGAAGCATTAACAGAGTCACTATCAGAAATAATGACATGGAGGCATACCTCAATCTGTCTCCTCCTCCGGAGGGACAGTACTACGATCTGGAAGAGATCCTGACCTTCCTTGGCAATAACGGGGTGAAGGTAGGGATAAACACTTCCAGGGTTTCCGCCATGATCAAGAAGGAGATCTACAACCATGACCAGAAGGTGGCGGAGGGTACTCCTCCGGTAGCCGGGGTGGACGGTTATTATGAGTTCTTTTTTGAAGTGACCGGTACGGGTAAGAAGCATCCCCGCATCAGGCCGGACGGCAGCGTGGATTACACATCGGTGAATCTTATCGAATGTGTCCAGGCCGGGGATAAGCTGGCTGTATATCACCCTGCTGTAAAGGAAAAGGCCGGGATGAGCGTCAAGGGACGGGCGATACCGGGAAAAAGAGCGAAGGAACTTCCTCCTCTTAGAACCACGGGATGCACCTATGTCGAAGAAGAAATGGCCTACTATGCAGACATAGAAGGCAGGGTGGAAGCTTCAAAGTCAAAGCTTTCCGTTACGGGAGTTCAGGAGTTTAAGAAGGATATAGACATTGTTTTCGGAAACATCAATTTTAACGGTGATGTTATAATCCGCGGAGATGTTTCCGAAGGCGTTTCGGTAAAGGCCACCAGGAGCATAACCATAGAAGGGGTTTTCCATGGTGACTACATAGAGGCAGGAGAGGACATTGTCATAAAGGGCGGCGTCCTCGGTTCCAACGGCACCAGGATAGTCGGTAAAGGAGACGTTCTCGCGGATTTCATGGAGTACGCGGATGTGGAGGCCGACGGAGAGGTGGCGGCGAATTACATCCTGGACTCCAAAGTGGTCTCCAAGGCAGTTGTCCACGCCACAGGTGAGAAGGGCAGCATAGTCGGAGGAGATGTTTACGGCATGAGGGGAGTGGAGGCGAAGTTCCTGGGGAATGACGTCTTTCTAAAAACCTGTGTTTCTGCCGGAGTCAAGGATGATATCATCAAGATGCGAAAGGAACTTTCCGTGAAGGAAAGGGAGCTTTCCAATAAATTCCAGGAAATGAAGCTTCGCTCCGATGAGCTGGAGAGAAAGGTGCGGCTTGGCACCGCCGATGAGGCCATGCTGGCCGAGCGGCAGAGGCTCATGAGGGAAAAGATCGAAAAGAAGGCCGAGCTCCAGGAGATGGAGATGAAGACCAGGGAATTCGATGAGCTGATGAGGATCTCGGAAGGGGCCGCAGTAAGGGCGTATGACACCGCTTATGAAGGGGTGGTGGTAATGGTCGATAACCAGCAATATGTCCTCACAGAGACCCGGCGGGGAATAGAATTCATAAGAGACAACGCGGGAAATCTGCTGCCGAAGCCCATTTCCCGATCCCAAACCTATTAGTGAGGCCTAAGCGTATATTATGATAGATTTTGAAGAGGAACTTAAAAAATTCCACCCTTCTTTAGAAGTTGATGACACTGAGCAGGCGGTGATGGATCGCGATGAACCGGACGTTCTGGACCTTCTGTTTTCGATGCTCGGTATGAAGAACAGGGAAAAAGAGTAAATGAAGTGTTTTAACTGCGGCTGTACCTTATCTTCCGATGATTTCTGTACAGCCTGCGGAACGGACGTAAGAACCTATAAGAGGATTGTACGCCTTTCAAACAGCTACTACAATGAGGGCCTTAAGAAAGCGAGGATCCGTGATCTTACAGGTGCGGCCGCTTCTCTTAGGATGTCTTTAAAATGCAATAAGAATAATGTTCAGGCAAGGAACCTTTTGGGCCTTGTCTATTTTGAGACGGGAGAAATAGTTCCGGCTCTTACGGAGTGGATCTTTTCCAAGAATATCAGGGCGAAGAAAAATATCGCCGATGATTTTCTTGCGGACATAAGAAATAACCAGGCCAAGCTTTCCGGCTATGATACCCTTATCCATAAATATAATCAGGCTCTTTCCTATGCCCAGCATGACGATCTGGATCTCGCTGTGATCCAGCTTAAGTCCGTCGTGGCCAAAAATCCTGATTTTCTGAGGGCCGTGGAGCTTTTATGCCTTATCTACCTGAATAACGAGGAATGGGTCAAGGCCAGACGTGTGGCTGAGAGAGGCTTAAAGACCGATGCGGGAAATACCGTACTAAAGACCTACCTGAACGAGGCTGAAAAGCGTATTTCCGAAAAGGAGATGGCTTCCGGAAAGAAGAGCCGGAAAAAGAAGGAAGAGGCCATAAGCTATACCAGCGGAAACGAGACCATAATCCAGCCCATAAACGATTCCGAGAGAAGCGGAGGACAGGCCATACTCAATATCCTGATAGGCCTTATCGCAGGGGCTGCCCTTATGTGGTTCCTGGTGCTTCCGGGACGGATACAGCTGGCGGGAAATGACGTGAACGACCGGCTGAAAGAGGTGTCTGAGGAACTGACCAGGAAGACCGCCGACATGGATGAGCTGAATGAGCGTATCGAGGCTCTGCAGGAGGAAAACAAGGGTTATCAGGATACCCTTAACGAATATACGGGCAATGAGGGTGTCATTGAAGACTACAATAACCTTTTGTCCGGCGCTCTGAGCTATATGAACGACCCGGAGGACGCCCTTACCGCAGCGGAATATCTGGAAAAGATCAAGGAGACGGGCGGAAGCAAGGTTTCAACGGAATTTACATCCCTGTATGACTACCTGAGCGGCAATGTTTCTGCGAAGGCAGCCGAGCAGTATCTTAAGAACGGTACGGACAAATATAATGACGGTGACTATGAGGGCGCCATCGACGACCTTACAGAGGCCTTTGAACTCAATAAGGAAAGCGATGAGGCGCTGTATTATCTCGCCCAGAGTTACCTGAAGAACGACAACAAGGACAAGGCTACGGAACTCTTTAACCAGTTGATAGCATCCTTCCCGGATTCATCCTTCAAGAGTAAGGCTGAGAGCTTTATCAATCAGGG
>CADBTX010000221.1 GCA_902797705.1 uncultured Lachnospiraceae bacterium
ATATGCTTTGTCTCCTCCTTAAGACCCGAGGATTCAAGCATGGTTATCATCTCGCCGTCTATTTTGGTGATGGTCTTGTAATGGGCATCATGGGAGTTCAGGATGGTCACCGGATTACCGGTAGCCAGAACTTTGCTCACCTCATCAAGGAATACCTTCTTCTGTTCGTGGTAGAGGATACTGTCACGCTCCTTTTCCTCCGCCGATTTTTCAACATGCTTATTATTGACCCTGTTCTTAAGAGAGGGAAGATTGATGGTAAGGCTGCGGACAGCCATGTTTCTGTCCCGTTTAATAAAGAAATCGGCTGCCTCGTAGATATTTCCAACTACCTCTTTGCCTTCGCCCATGTATTCTCTTCTCTCGGCAATCTGGCTCTCATATTCCTCCCTTGTGATCGTGGGACTCATCTTCTGAACTTCTTCAAGGGTCTTGATCTCATCATCCTTCGGAGAGAAGCCGCGGAAATCCTTCTGATCCACTTCCTTTTTCCCCGAAAAAGCGTTGTACAGGGTGGAACCTGCGACACACCAGCAGTTACGCATACTCTGCTGGGCATAGTCATTCACGGTAAGCTTTGTGGCAACGTGATAAACCGGAAGCGGAGCCAGGGGCTGCTTTTCCCCTTCTTTTCTCTCTTCCTTAATCTCTTCTTTTATTTCTTCCTTTGTCTCTTCCTTCTTCTCTTCCTTTGTCTCTTCCTTCTTCTCTTCCTTTATTTCTTCCTTCTGTTCCTTCTTTAACTCCTTAAGTAAAGAATCCGCCTCCATCAGGTCCTTTCTCGGTATGGACTCAAATTCGCTGTCGTCACGTTTAATGAATTCCCTGTGCAATACCGTTTCCTTCCCCTTTGTATCGTACAGTTCCTTCGCTTCCGGGCTTAATTCCCCATCCGTAAATCCGAGAACATGATCCCTGACCTCTGTAGCAAGCTTTAATTCCTGTGCAGCGTCCCTCTTCTCGTTTGCGTCGCCTTTCCTGACAGCCCTTGCGGCCCTCGCTTTTGCTGCAGCAAAAAGTGTACATGCCCTTCTCACCTCATCCGGCTTTTCCTTGAAAGCATTTTCATACTTCTTCACCTTTGCCAGACGTGCCTCGATCCCGTCACCCGGGTCTTCCATAATTCCCTTTATGGTTTCGTTGATAATGAGAATATGTTCTCTTAATTTTTGTCCCCGCTCTTTATCGGTCTTAATATTATCCGCAAGGACGATATCATTTGAATCGTCATTAACTCCGTATCTCTGTACCAGAAGTGTTTTCAGATTGGTAAGGAGATCGGCAATAGGGTTATATGTATAGTACCTTCGGATCGCGTCCCTTTCCTCCTCGGTAAAGGCATCACTTTCAAAAAAGTCAGCGTATTCATCATGAATATTCTGGAAGTCAAACAGATATTTTATGTTTCCATATAATTCTTCAAAGTGCTCAGTAATATATTCTTCACTTACCATTTCAGGAGTGAAACGGATCTTTGCGATCTTCTTCCCGATGGAATAAAGCACGGCGTTCCGCCTCTTCTCGTCTCCGGAGGTATAATCCTCAAAATCCCTCTCATTTAAGGTTTTATTCCTCAAAGCCTCATCACTTAAGGTACCGTTTGCATCCTTTTCCACACGGCGCATAAGTCCCTTAAAGCAGCGGAAGTCTCCCCCCATATTATTATGGGGAAATGCCTTTTTCCATTTCGGATTATGGTCATTATCAAAGAGATTTTCGTATGCAGCATTTTGTTTTTTCATCTGAAGGCGTATCCTCGCCTCGCGCTCACCGTATTTTTCAGAGATCACCCTCACCTTATTAAGCTCATTCATTAAGGGCTTATTCAGTTCGTTTTTGGCATTTTCATACTCTCTTTGATAATCAAGAGCGATATTACTGCCGGTGCCTTCAGCTGTCTGAACCTTAAATGAATAGTGTCCAATGAGGTTCTGGGCATGGGCAGCGATAGAAGCCTTTTTCATTGTATCCTTGGACACCTTAAGAACACGCTTACTGTATCCCAGCTTTTCTATGGAATAGTTATCGAATAATCCTTCCACTTCAGGGATCCCTTCTCCCTCGTTCTGGAATACATTTGAATGTAATCCCTCCCAGTTTTCCCGAATCTCCGGAGTATCAAGGAGAACCGTTGTCGGATCCTTGGAAAGGAGCTCATATTCTCCAAGCTCACCGTATAAGGACTGGGCGACCAGACCAAAGGCCTGAAGTTTTGCATATTCATCATCAGTTAAATCCACATTCCAGTTTCTCAGCTTATCCATGAAATCTCTCATGTCTGCGCCGATATTAAGGAGCATCCTGTTATGCCAGAATTCTTCGCTGGTAATATCCGTTTTATCGCTGAGCTTCATGGAAGCGATCTTTTGCGGCGTGAGTGAGAGAAGTTCTTTTACAATTGGCTTTAGCCCCTTTTCCCTTACCTCATCCTTTACAGCCTGGGAAGTGTCCTTGGAAGGATGATAATGGCAGGCAAGAGACAGGTAATCCTTATTCTTGATTTTTCCGAAGGGATCAGTTATATATCCGAAGGTCCTGTCCACATTTCTTTCAAGTTTTCTCTCATCAGCCATTTCCCGGGCCTTTTCATTGGCTTCCGCCTGCTTTGCTGCCGCTGTAGCCGCGAGAGAGCGCATGGTGTCCCTCTTTTTTTTCGCCTCCCTGTATTTTGTGGATTTGATAAGAGCGTAAAAGGAATCGGCCGGAATCTTCACATAGGTTAATTTCCGGATCTCTTCCTCTATCCTCTTCGCCTCTTCCCTGGCAGTGCTGACATCCGCTTTCTCATCAATTATCTCAAATCCGTCTTTTTCAGATATAACGGGTTCGGCTCCGTTGATAAGGTCCATCTTTTCCTTCAGCTGTTCTTTAAGCTTCAGTTTTTGATTTACCACCAAAGCTTCTCCCAGAGCGTCAGCAGTATCCCTGAAGGAGATGATATCCCCAAGGTCCCGCCTGCCGTCTCTTATCATGAAGGTTATGGTATTCCTTGAGACCCTGTCCTTCTTTCCGAGGCAGTAGTCCATAAACTCTCTGTAGTGCTCCGCATGCTGTGATACTACTTCAATGATCTTATTGTTCTTAAGAAGCTTTCTTCCCGCAGCCTGCCTTTCGTCCCTGCTCAGCCCCTTATTTTCAAAGGTCCGGACCAGACCCTGCTGCTCTTCAAGTATCCTGTCACGGAGAGCATAGGCCCTCTTTATCTCCGCCATGGCCTCGTTCATTTCATCCCCGAGAGCATCCCTGGCTTTTTCGTTTGCTTCCACTTCCTTTTCCAGTTCCCTGGTGGAATTCTCAGCCTTAAATATCTCGTTATTCAGATAGCTTTTTGCTATGTTCAGCTCCGTATTCTTAAGAGCCTTCTTGCAGAAGTTGTCGAGCTTCGTGTAATATTCATCATGGATAATGTCTCTTTCATCCTCACGGACATGGGGAACCACGCTCTCCTTCCTCAGCTTCATCTTCCTGTCCGCTTTTTCCCCATTGAAAACAAGGCCGTGCATTTTCATATGAACGGTAAGAAGTTCTTCCATTTCTGCCCCAAGGGGTGCGCGGCTCTCCAGTATTACTCTTTTTGAACTGGGAATATCTTCAAAAAACCTGGGATGTCTGGCCTTCAGGGTCTCATATCTCTGAAGCTGCTTTGCATACTCAAACATCTTCGGCATATTTCTGGAAAGATAGTCGTCGGTGAATTTGGCTGCATTCAGATCAAAGCCTGTGATAAGATCCACGTATTCTTCAAGGGAAAGAGTCTTTTTCGCCTCCTCTTCCTTCTTCTTATCCTCCAGGTATTTATTCATTGAGGCCATTTCTCTCACGGTGCAGAGATCCGCATTCTTAAAGGTTTTGCTGGCCTTCTTTACCGCATCTGTTTCGGTGGATCCCCACTTCTTATCCTTTTTCGCCTTGGGAAGCTGCTGCAGGAAGAGGGGCTTCTTATCCTTTGTTCCCCTTATATCCGTGACTTCCCAGTCGGATTCCACGGTATCCAGAACCCTGATCTTATTCTTCAGGTTTTCATCCTTTGATGTCTCCAGGATCTTTTCCATGTAGTTATATTCATCATCACTGTAAAAGGC
>CADBTX010000222.1 GCA_902797705.1 uncultured Lachnospiraceae bacterium
ATTGTGCAATACGCACAAAATAAGTTCAAACTTGTATCAGAATACAAACCCACCGGCGACCAGCCGGCGGCCATAGAAAAACTGGTGAAAGGCTTCAAGGAAGGCAACCAGTTCCAGACTTTGCTCGGTGTCACAGGTTCGGGGAAGACCTTCACGATGGCAAACGTGATAGAGCAGCTGCAAAAGCCGACATTGATCATTTCGCACAATAAAACCCTCGCAGGCCAATTGTACTCCGAGATGAAAGAGTTCTTCCCCGAGAACGCGGTGGAGTATTTTGTGTCCTACTACGATTATTATCAGCCTGAGGCCTATGTGCCCTCCACGGACACCTATATTGAAAAGGATTCCTCCATAAATGATGAGATAGATAAGCTCAGGCTAGCGGCCACGGCAGCTCTTTCCGAAAGGAGCGATGTGGTGGTGGTGGCTTCCGTTTCCTGTATTTACGGACTGGGGTCTCCTGATGATTACCTGGCCATGATAATATCCCTCCGCCCCGGACAGGAGAAGGACAGAGATGATGTGATACATGAACTGGTGAATATCCAGTACACCAGAAATGATACGGATTTCCACAGAGGAACCTTCAGGGTAAGGGGAGACGTTCTGGAGATCTTTCCCGCTGAAGAAGACGACACCGCCATCCGGGTGGAATTCTTCGGGGATGAGATAGACAGGATAGTGACCATAGATGTGCTGACGGGAGAGCCGAAGGAGGAGCTCCGGCAGATATCCATCTTCCCTGCTTCCCATTATGTTATGCCTGCAGAGAAGATGGAGGCCGGCATAATGCGTATACAGGCAGAACTGGATGAACAGGTAAAGTATTTTAAGAGCCATGACAAGCTTATCGAGGCCCAAAGGATATCAGAGAGAACGAATTTTGATATCGAGATGCTGAGGGAGACCGGATTCTGCAGCGGCATAGAAAACTATACGGGACCTCTTTCCGGGGCGCCTTACGGAACGCCGCCCACAACCCTTATGGATTTCTTTCCCGAAGATTTCCTGATCATAGTGGATGAATCCCATATGTCCATCCCGCAGATCGGTGGCATGTTTAACGGCAATCTCTCGAGGAAGAATACCCTTGTGGACTATGGCTTCAGACTGCCCTCCGCAAAGGATAACAGGCCCCTTTCATTTGAGGAATTTGAGAGCCATATTAACCAGATGCTTTTCGTGTCCGCAACCCCGGCTTCCTACGAAGAAGAGCATGAACTCTTAAGGGCGGAACAGATCATACGTCCCACCGGACTATTAGATCCTCCCATCACGGTAAAGCCCACGGCGGGACAGATAGATGACCTTGTGGGCGAGATCAATAAGACCGTAAAGGAAAAGAACAAGGTGCTGGTCACCACTCTTACAAAGAAGATGGCTGAGGATCTCACAGCCTATCTCAGGGACGTGGGAATACGGGTGAAGTACCTTCATTCGGACATAGATACCCTTGAAAGGATAGAGATCATAAGGGATATGCGCCTTGATGTCTTCGATGTGCTTGTGGGAATAAACCTCCTGCGGGAAGGTCTGGACATCCCGGAGATCGCACTGGTTGCCGTTCTTGACGCGGATAAGGAGGGCTTCCTCCGTTCTGAGACTTCCCTTATCCAGACCGTGGGAAGAGCCGCCAGAAACTCCGAAGGGCGGGTCATCATGTACGCCGATATGATGACGGATTCCATGAAGAACTGTATCCGGGAAACGGAAAGAAGAAGGGAGATACAGCAGAAATACAATGATGAGCATGGCATTACTCCCCAGACAATAAAGAAGGCGGTAAGGGATCTCATCACCCTTACAAAGACCATTGAAAAGAGTGAGCTCGAGTTCAAAAAGGATCCGGAATCCATGGACAGGAAGGAACTGGAGAAGCTGATAAAACAGGTTGAGAAGAAGATGAGAGCCGCGGCGGCGGAACTTGACTTTGAAACAGCCGCGGTGCTCAGGGATCACATGAAGGAGCTCAAGGCAAATCTGTATTCCTGAGTAAGCCTTGATGCAGCTATTCAGGTACTTCGGATTCTGAATAGTTAAGCCTTGACAACTTTTTCCCGGGAGGTGTAGACTCGTAAATATCAAAGGCAAGGGCGTCTTGAAGTTTTTCTTCAGGACGCCTTTTCTGTGTTGGCAATGAGCC
>CADBTX010000223.1 GCA_902797705.1 uncultured Lachnospiraceae bacterium
CGAGGTTCATCCTAAGGAGGGGCCCGCTTGCGGGAGGATGCCTTAGGATATTCGCAAGGGGGGACCCTTTGGGGGGATTTCTTGCGATGCCGCAACTGATAAAGAGTAAATCGAAGGGCAAGTTGGTTTTGAAGGCGTAGCGAACTTCTTGCGTAGGCACAGCGAGAAAACTGTCTTTACTGTCTGGCGACCTGACGATACCCCCGGAGTATGCCAGCCCTGCAAACATGAATTCATGAGGACAGAAGGACCGTCCCCGCGTCTTCATGAGGACAGAAGGACCGTCCCCGCGTCCTCACAAAAACCTTGGAGGGCCATAGCGTAAACCCGCAGGCCAACAGCCCGGTAAACATGAATTTGCCTGATTTATTTTCCTCTTGCAATATCGGAACTATCGTGAGAATATTCCGACATAACGAAAGGATAGTCTACACAATGAGAAATAACATTAACCGGAAACTGTATAGCTATTATTATCTTCTTGAAAACAAGGAGTATTTTGCTATGCGTCCGATCACAGCTTCGGGCATTTTACCTCATCATAGGTCAGTTCATTTTCACCGAATACGAAATGCGTCCATCTCCTCTTCATGCTGAATCTGTTCTCCCCAATGGGATAGAGTTTGGACGTAAAGGCTCTTCCATCCTCATCAACGCCTTTGGCATAAAGATCGCCGTCTTTCAGGAACACTTCTTCAATGATAAGCTCGGCATCTTCAGGGTGATCGTATTTACCGCATAAGGATCCCCACTCAGATCTGTCGGGATCCTTAAGACTTTCATCTTCAATAGTCGTAACGGTTCCCGGTTCTTGATCCATCGCGATGGCGCGCATGCCGTTCCAGAATGCGGCGTCCGCCCTTGCATCCATTGATTCTCGACAGCCCATAAAGATAAGCACTCTGTCTGCATCTACATAGCGTTCATACCAGGTATTAAGTCCCGGCATACCACCACCGTGCTTCACGATCTGTCCGAATTCCGGATCGTTTTTAATCTCCCAGCCGAAACCGTAACCATCCCGATCATCATCTGCTCCGGATATACTTCCGTCATTAAGCTTCACCGTACTGTACATCATCTTCTGTTCATCAAGAGTGAGCACTTTTTCTTCCCTGAGTGCCCTGTCCCAGATGAACATATCGAAAATGTCGGTATATACATAATCATCGCCGTTAAGTCCGTCGAATGCGATCACATCCCTGTCAGCCGATTCGGACACGGGAATATGTCTGTCGTCCTTCACGACCATATTTCGGGCAGTATTATCATGAGGAACACCTTCGGTCCAGATGTGATATACACCGGTCCTGTACATCCCTGCAGGTTCAAAAACATTCTTCCGCACGTATTCCTCGAAAGGGATGCCTGCTGCTTTTGCGACAATCTCCGCCAGCAGATTATAACCGCCGTTGGTATATTCAAATTCTTCCCCCGGAGCAAAATGCGCTTCTTCCCCGCTCTCGCACAGGAAATGTATTACCGCATCGCTGCCCGGCACCTTCTTCTCTTCCTTCCATTTCCGGATGATCCAGTTATCTTCATCATAGGTTTCCGGAATACCTCCGGTATGCGTAAGAAGATGCCGTATCGTAACGCCGGGGTATGGGATCTCAGGATAGTATTTTGTAACTTCATCCTCAAGTCTTAAGAGTCCGTCCCTTACAAGAAGCATCACCGCTGCTGCCGTAAACTGCTTGGTGATCGACGCAAGCTGGAAAACACTGTCTTCCCGCATCGGCAGTTTATCTGAGAAATCCCGGAAACCGACTGCTCCCTTGCTGATGATCTTTCCTTTTTCGGCATACAGCCAGGTACCGTTAAACGCTTTCTTTTCATAAGCCTCCTGTACCAGGTTTTCCATTAAAGCTTTCTTATCCATATACTTTTCTCCTTAATCAATCAAATATTTGCATTGATCTCTTTCACGATCTCCAGGATCTCGATATCCCCATCCGCAAGGATCTCCACAATAGGATCGTGTCCGTCTTCATTCGCGCCGTTCTGCCAGTAGATCTCCGCCAACTCCAGGTTCTCTTCTTCCGAAATACAGCCGTCAAAGCACTTATACGCATCGCCTTCGAAGCAATTTCCGAAAACGCAGATCTTAGCGATCCCGTAGGTCGGACGGCCCAGCTTTGCAAAATACTCTCCCCAGCGTTCTGCTTCCTCAAAGCTCTTTGACACATACAGAGAAGCCATACGTGATGGGTACTGCGGATACTTTTCTTTCCGGACTTTTTCCAGCGCCAGTTCCCTTAACGCCACATCCACCACATGGCTCAATTCCGTATCTTTATATTTTTCCGGGTTCCGGTAGATATCTTCCACCGTTTCCATCTGTTCATAAACACGTTTATGGACGCCGTTCGGATGATCTTCATCCAACAGAATATGTTCTCCCTCCTTCTTTGGGATATCCGATATAACATGATAATATATATTCTCCATTATTACCCTCTTCTATTTCAAAAAGGGCCGGCATCTCATAACCGGCCCTTTACTAATTCAGCATTGTTCTTTTTCAAAAAATCAATATCTCTGCCATAATCAAAAGCAGTTTCCTCATCATTCGCCTGAAAAGCTTCAAACAGATCCGTCGGGATCCTTCCCGGCCTTGTCCTTTC
>CADBTX010000224.1 GCA_902797705.1 uncultured Lachnospiraceae bacterium
CAAAAACTATACTCTCTGGAGCTGGACGACGGAAAAAGCCGCCGCTCTCTCGAGAAGGCGGTGGACGCCCTGCAGATAGAAAAAAATGACGATTTCCACAGGGCGGACAGCGACGCATATTATACGGCCGAGATCTTCAGAAAGCTTGAAAAAAGGGAGTTGGAGGTCTACAGATCCTTTGATGTGTACCGGCTGCCCTCCTGCAGGGAGAATGAGATCCATGTCAGCTTCCCCACTTATTCAAAGTACATTTCACGGGGCTTCAGGGATAAGCACGAACTTCTTTACGACAGAGAGGTCAGGTCTCTCCGTTGCTTTTTCTGCAACGAGAAAACCTCTGTGACCATCCCCTGGGTATCAGTAAACGGAAAGCAGTATTTTGCCCTGGGCAAATGCCCGGAGCACGGCATGATGCGGGGACATTTAAGAGCCCGAAAAACTCCGGAGGGGGAAACATACGGCATGAAGACCATCCGGCCCGCAAAGCCCGGCGATGAAGGCGATCTTAAGCTGAAGCAGAAAACTGCCCGTGAACAGGAGAAAAAACTGCAGAGAATGCTCAGAAATTCTCAGAAATCAAAGTCATCAAATTCCGAGAAGTAGCGGCGGTTCCTCTTTCTTATCTTCCTTCTCCGCCTCTGAGCCGAGAAGAAGTAATTCTTAATGAAAAGTATGATGAGCAGGATGATAAGCACCGCTCCCACTGCGATCCCGGCAATGATAAGAACCTTCTTTATATCAAGGAATACCACGTCATCATTATCAAATCCCGGTGTTCCGTCGGCGCTCAAGCTTTCAGCACTGTTCTCCGACACGCTTTCCCCAAAGAGATAGGTCTTCATATTTGAGTCCGCAAGCAGCACATCGGTCTCACCCACATAGACATCCCCGAAGGAATACGTCACCTTTGCGAGGGAATCTCCGTTCTTGTCGTCATAATTCACTTCACTTGTAAGATCCTCAAAAGATGCGGTCTTCGGTATCATTACATAGCCGTCCGTAGACAGGCTTACAAGAGTCTTGGTATTTCCAAAGATCCCGTTATCGGAATTAAAGAAGTCGGAGCTGTCCAGATTGTACTTCGTCTCATTCTCGGCGATATTCAGTTTTTCAAAATTCTGGAAGCCGTATTCAAAGAGGTTATATGTGTCGGTGTACTGGAGAGGCGGCTCGGACTTCATCACAACACAGATAAGGTTCATGCCGTCTTTCTCCGCACAAGTCACCAGCGTCTCCCTTGCCACATTTGTATAGCCGGTCTTTCCCCAGGTAGTGTAATCGTAGGACAGGGAATTTCCGGGATACATCTTGTGGTGGTTTGTCATCATAAAGGTGTCCGGCTGTGTGCTTGTAGCCTTGACCTCGTAGATCCTGGTACCGGAGATACGGCGGAGGGTCTCGTTTTCATTAAAGGCTTTGGCGATAAGAGCCAGATCGTGGGCGGTGGTGAGATGCTCCTCGTCCGGAAGGCCGTTGGGATTTACGAAGTGTGTATTGGTGCAGCCAAGTTCCTTCGCTCTTTTATTCATAAGCTCGGAAAACTCTTCAACACTGCCGGAGATATGCTCAGCCACAGCTACCGCCACCTCGTTTGCAGATGCCAGCATTACGCAGTACAGCGCTTCCTCCATGGTGATCTCCTGTCCCACATCCATGCCCACATTGGAGGAACCACGGTCAATACCGAATACCGCATTATTGGAAAAGCCCACCATCTCGTCCATGGAGCAGTTCTCGGCCGCAAGGAGGCAGGTCATGACCTTTGTGGTACTGGCGGGATAATGCTGAATATCTATGTTTTTCGCATAGAGGATGACTCCGGTATCAGCATCCATTAGTATGGCGCTTTCCGAACCGGTGTCCGGACCCTGGGGCCAGCCGGGTATATCATTGGAAGAAACCGGAAGCGCCATGCGGGCCGCATTGATATCCTCTCTTGTAACTTCATCACCAAAAGCCCTGTCCGGAAATGCCGACAGGGAAAGGGTTAGAAGTATGAAGGCGGTGAAAAGGGCCATGGCCCTTGGGCCGGTTTTTTTCAGTACCCGAAACGCTTCCAAAAACATAGCAAGTCTATTATACTGTATATCAGCGATATTCGTAAATCATTATTATGTTTTGTTTCCTGTTTTCCTGTTGTTTTACGGTTTGCGTTTATTTCGGCAAGATTACAGTATCAGTTTTTGTACCTTGCCG
>CADBTX010000225.1 GCA_902797705.1 uncultured Lachnospiraceae bacterium
CGTGGGTAGTGATACCCGTACCGGTTCGATTCCGGTCGCCGGCACTATGAGATATGATGTGATAATAATAGGGGCGGGTCCCGGAGGGATCTTCTCCGCATATGAATTGATGAAAAAGAACAGCGACCTTAAGGTTGCTGTTTTTGATGCAGGGCACAGTCTGGAAAAGAGGAAATGTCCCATTGACGGAGAGAAGATAAAGAGCTGCATAAGCTGCAGCAGCTGCTCCATCATGCAGGGCTTCGGAGGTGCCGGGGCTTTTTCTGACGGAAAATACAATATCACCAATGATTTCGGCGGAACCCTCTATGAGCATATAGGCCGTAAGAAGGCTCTTGAGCTCATGAACTACGTGGACAGGATAAACTTAAGCCACGGCGGAGAGGGGACGAAACTTTATTCCACAGCGGGAACGGCCTTCAAGAAAAAGTGCATGCAGAACCGTCTGCACCTTCTGGACGCCTCTGTAAGGCATCTTGGAACGGATATTAATTATATCGTTCTGGAGAAGCTGTACGCCGAGCTTAAATCACAGGCTGACTTCTTCTTCGATACCAGGATCGAGAGCATAGAGGTTCTGGGCGCGGACAGGGAAAAGAGTTCCGAAGAGGAGATCATCGAGGGCAAGATAAATACTGACGGATACCGTGTTCATTTTACAGGTGAAGCGGAAAAGACTTTAAAGAACGGCTATGCGGAAGGTGACTCCTGCATAATATCCGTGGGCAGAAGCGGTTCCAAGTGGATGGAATCGGTATGCGAAAGCCTGAAGATAAAGACACTTTCAAACAGGGTGGATATCGGAGTCCGGGTAGAGCTTCCGGCCGAGATCTTTTCCGATATCACCGATGAGCTCTATGAAGGCAAGATAGTATACCGGACCAGGCTTTATGAGGATAAGGTCCGTACCTTCTGTATGAATCCCCACGGCATCGTGGTAAGTGAGAATACCAACGGCATCGTTACCGTTAACGGACACAGCTTTGAGGATGAGAGCAAAAAAACTGACAATACCAATTTCGCGCTTCTCGTGGCAAAGCACTTTACGGCGCCCTTTAAGGACAGTAACGGATACGGCGAGAGCATTGCGAGATTGTCCAATATGCTGGGCGGCGGGGTTATCCTGCAGCGTCTCGGAGACCTGGAAAGAGGCCGCCGGACCAATCAGAAGAGGGTGGATGAAAGCTTTGTGCGTCCTACTCTTAAGGCTACGCCCGGGGATCTGAGCCTGGTGCTTCCAAAGAGGATACTGGATTCCATTATTGAGATGCTCCACGCTCTGGACAATGTGGCTCCCGGAACAGCAAACGAGGATACGCTTATCTACGGCGTTGAAGTTAAGTTCTACAATATGGAAGTCGTACTGGATGAGAATCTGGAGACGGATTACAGGAATCTATTTGTCATAGGGGACGGAAGCGGAGTTACCCACTCCCTGTCCCATGCTTCAGCCAGCGGCGTTTATGTGGCGGATCTGGTCACTGCCCGCTAAAAGCTGATCGCAGTACTTTACATATTTCATCATATGGGGAAAAGAAGCTGCCCTGAATCATCTCCTTTGAACCGCCGCCCCTGCCCTTAAGGGACCGGTTAAGGTCCGGGGCTTTTTCCTTGAGGTCGTGATCCTTTGAAGCGATGACGTAGCGGAAAGAATCCTTTTCTCCCGAAACAGGACACAGAACAGCGGAAACACTTGATCTTCCGCTGTTTTTTAATTTTTCGCAAAGCTTTCTGATCTCCGTACCATCCAGATCTTCTTCAAGATCGATGATGATGCCGTCTTCCGGTTCCAGCTCCCGTACCCGCATATCAAAATACAGCAGGTTGAGTTTCGCTATCCTTGCGGATTTTTCCCCGGACTCGTCTAAGAGACGTTTCACTGCCCCCGTAACCTCATGGGGTTTAACGGACAGCAGATTTTTGATCTCTGTATTGCTGTCAAGCTTTGACTCATAATCTGAGAGGGCCTTTTCTCCGCATACCATCTCTATCCGGACGCCGCCCTTATATTTCATGAGGGATAAAAGCTTGATGAGCCCGATCTCTCCCGTCCTCCTGACATGGAGGCCGCAGCAGGCGCATAGGTCGGTATCGGGAATGCTTACAAGCCTTATCTTTCCCTCCAGTTCCTTCTTGCTCCTGAAGTCCTGCAGGCCCTCATCCCCCTCCTTGGGGAATATTATGTCAACCTGAAGGTTTTTCCATATCACGGCGTTTGCTTTTTTTTCTATATCCATGGCCTGTTCCCAGCTAAGTTCCCCGGAAAGATCTATGGTAATGACATCGGACATATGGAAGCCCACGTTCTCGTATCCGAATGCCCTGTGAATGAGGCCGGAGACGATATGCTCCCCGGTATGGTTCTGCATAAGGGAGAACCGGTACCCAAAGTCCACTGATAAATGCACAGGCGTTCCGGGCTCCAGGGGAGCGTCCACAAAGTGCACCACCTCCTGGCCGGGATTCCGCTGTACATCCCTGACCGGGATCTCTTCACCGTTTTCCGTCCGTAAAAAGCCTCTGTCTGCCGGCTGGCCGCCTCCCTCCGGATAAAAGATCGTGTCGGAAAGAACCAGGCCGCAGAGGGATCCTTCGGGACTGCAGCGTATAACCTCGGCGTCAAGATCTGTAAGATAAGGGTCTCTGTAATATGATTCGTTGAAAAGCATGTCCACTCCTTTCGGTAACGAATTCTATCAGAAAGAAGGGGGGATTTAAAGAAGGCCTGCCTGTGGCAGGAACAAAAATTCACGCAAAAATTCACTAAAAGATACGCACGATTTTAGTTGCAGAAACACGAAAAAAATATATAATAGAACGTGATACTTTTAACGAAGTGTCCGGCGTAGCGGAAAATGCCGCCGTAATAGTAAACGTCAGGAATTTTTGACGTTAGCTATATTAGTGTTTTACGCGGTTCAAGGCGTGATAATTCATAGAAAGGAAGAGGTACAAAATGGCAACTATCGATTTAAGCAAGTATGGCATCACCGGTGCAACAGAGATCATCCACAATCCTTCTTACGAATTTCTTTTTGATGAGGAAATGAAGGAAGGACTTACAGGATTTGACAAGGGAACTTTAACAGAGCTTGATACTGTTAATGTTATGACCGGAGAATTCACCGGAAGGTCCCCCAAGGACAAGTACATCGTTATGGATTCCAATTCCAAGGATACCGTTTGGTGGGATACCGAGGAATATCACAACGACAACCATGTGATGACCGAAGAGACCTGGGCAGCAGTTAAGGAGATCGCAAAGAAGGAGCTTTCAGGAAAGAGGCTTTTCGTTGTAGATGCTTTCTGCGGAGCAAATAAAGACACCAGAATGGCAGTCCGCTTCATAATGGAGGTGGCTTGGCAGGCTCACTTCGTAAAGAACATGTTCATCCAGCCCACAGAGCAGGAATTAAATGAGTTCGAGCCCAATTTCGTAGTTTACAATGCATCAAAGGCAAAGGTTGAGAATTTCAAGGAGCTTGGACTCCGTTCCGAGACCTGTGCAGCATTCAATATCACAAGCCGTGAGCAGGTTATCATCAATACATGGTACGGCGGAGAGATGAAGAAGGGTATGTTCTCAATGATGAACTA
>CADBTX010000226.1 GCA_902797705.1 uncultured Lachnospiraceae bacterium
GGGCGGCAAGCTGATAGGAGCCGGAGGCGGAGGCTTCCTGATGTTCTATGCGGAGGACAAGGTGGGGCTGCGTGAAGCCATGAAGAGCACGGGAATGAAGGAGGTCCGCTTCAGATTCGAGAAGCAGGGCACGAGGCTCGTGTACTGAGCGGATATGGAGCGATAAGGAGAAGAATGCGATATGGCAGAAGATATAAGAGAAGAGAAAAACAGGGAACAGGAAGAGATCAGGATCTCCTTACCGACATATGAGGAGCAGCAGAAGGCTCTCTGGGATACTCTGGAAGGATTTGATCAGAAGACAGGAGTAAAGGGGAAAGCCGCAGGGAAATACACGGAATATGACAGCATGGATCTCTTTGGCCTGCGGGACGCCCTGTTCCTTGACAGCGACGGTAAGACCAAAAGCTTTCGGACAATGTACAATGCGGTCAACGATCTTTTGACACTGTCTGTCAGTAAGGGCAGGTATTTTGATGAAAACGGTAATGGAATGACAAAGGATTTCTTTGAATGTCTTTTCACGGCCGTTTCCTCGGTAAACCTGTATCTGGCCTCTCATTCAGGCTACAGATGGCGGGAAAAGGGAGAACGGAGGGTACAGATCGCCACAAGGATAAGCAATCTGCTGAAGAACCTGACAGGTGAGGTGGAACGGGTCCAAAGCACTCTGCCTGCAAAGAAGGCACGCATGGTGGAATATGCCAGAGAGGGTCTTACCGAAGAGGAGGCAGAGGAGAGGGAGAGGCTCCTTCGTATAGATAAAACCTCGGCGGATCTCCTGAAGATGGCTGAGACCGGAGAGTTCCTGCAGGGGGCCGGCAAAGAGGAGAACAAGGCTGCCGCAAAGGAGTGGATCATAAGCGGCTACACCGATGAGCTCCGGGAGCTGATAAGCGGAGACGGCGTCACAGATGATACCAAAGAAAGCAGAAATAATTTCCTTGCCTACATAACGGATCAGAATAACCGTCTTCTCGCCAACCGGGTGGCTGTCTCCATCATAGTGGAAGATGACAGAAGTGCGACCCTTGATATGCCCTGGATGAAGGAAGAGCTCAGGGAGTATATCTTCGCGAATATAAGTAATGAGCAGATGCTCGTCAAGACTACCGAATTTGCGGATATCGTAAAGGAAAAGGTTAGCAGCTTCAGGGAAACAAACAGGGAGAGGATCCGGGCACTGGAAAGCCGGAGGGATAAGCTTATAAGCACTCTTCATATTCCTGAAAAGAGCGCCGATCTCTATGATCATCCCATGATAAAGGAAATGCTGACGGCTCCCGAGGAGAAGGAATTTGAAGAAAAGCTTAAGGATGTGAAGGACAAGGTCAGGGAAAGTGACCGCCTGATACAGGCTTATCTTAAGGAACATTTCTCAGATGCCACCAGAGACTATGTGACAGGAAGGCTCATTGACTTCCTGGGCGCTTTCAGGGTATTTGCCTCTGCCGAAAAGATAATGGATCAGACAGAGGTCTTCTGTGACATGATGAAATATACCGCACCCGGGGAGTATATCGCGGAGTGCAGCATCATCAATATGATGAAGGATCTGAAGATCGACAGCGTAAGAAGAGATCATTTCGTCAGGCATATCACCGGGAATAAACCTGAAGCGCTGATGCGCGTTCCCATAGAGCTTTTTAGGAGTAAGGCTGAAGAATATGCCAAAAACGTAAAGGCTAATTCGAAGTCCTTTGCAAAGCGTGTGGATGCAAAGGGACGGTACTTAAGCCGGAAACAATGGGATGAGATAGAAAAGCTGAACCTCGAGAGCGGAGAAACAGAAAACGACAGCTTCAAAGAAAAGATCGAGGCTGTGATGGCTGAAGTGAACGAGGAGGCGAAGATTTCAAGGGAAGAGTACCTGACCGGCAGAAGGTATAAGGATGCTCTAAAGGAGCCTGCCAGGATAAAACGGGCAGCATTTGAAAGAGATCTGATAAACAAAATGGGCGAGGGCATGGATAAAAAGTTCCTGCTCTGCCTTTCAGGATACGGCGAAGACGGATATGCGGATCTGAAGAGACTGGATGCCGCTTACAGAGGGACGGAGGAGCAGCGTAAAGCGGAGCTTGAGGAGAGCGTCCGCCTTAAAAAGGAGCGTAAAGACTATCTGGTCCATGCTCTGCAGAAGGGCGGAGTGCCCAAAAAGCTCTGGAAGGCCTATACGAAAAAGTTTGAATATCTTCTCGGGGGTATCAGGGAGATCACCCGCGATATGACGGAAGACGAGAGACTTCACACCCGGAGAGTGAATCTGGAACGCTTCGGAGTACAGACTATCGATGAGGCTCTGGAGCGGATAACGGAAGCCGGGGATACCCTGGCAAAGGCCGAACTGCGCCCTGACGGCACCATAGAGGATGGCGGAGAGATAGCTGAGGTCAGGGAGAGCTATGAAAAGGGCTGTGCTGTCCTTAAAAGATATGACGGCGGAAAATACGAGGAAATCGCGGACATCCTTGCGGGAATCCCCGAAATATTCCCGGCAGCAGTGAACTCATCAGAGGAAGAGCTGGAAAAATACATAGCGGAGAACATAGACATTAAACTTAAGGCCTTTATGGACGGAGTGATGCTTGCCGGAAAGGAAAGGACTGCCGGTGAAAAGAAGGGGGACAGCTTCATAATCCCCAAAGCGGTGCGGAGGCAGTATGCCTTTTCATATATCCGCAGCATCTATGACGGAAAGCTTAAGGGGGACGCCGGTTTCTTCAAGAACCAGCTGGAAAGCTATAACGAGAAGGTATTCAGCATAAGGCCCGACGGCTCGGGGAGCATCGCCGACAATATAAAGGATGCCGAAAAGGTACTGGATAAGGAGCTTAAGAAGCTGGGCAAGACGGGTGCGGAGGCTGTAAGTCTCAAGTTCGCTGTCCTTGCCAGAATCTATGATATGACAAATGATACCGCAGCCTTCATAAAGCTCATGGACAGGAAAGCTCTTACAGCATATGCGAAAAATGAGCTTATCAACACCGTGAATGCCGTAAAGGAGAATGATTTCAGCGATGAGATAAAGGATAAGATCGTAAAGGAATTTACGGATGAGCTTCCGGTGACGGATGAAGAGCTCGCCAAAAAAAGGTCGGGCATAAGGAAAAGAAAGACCTCCGGAGCTGCGGACAGGAAGGCCTATCTGGGCGTGGATACCCTGACTACCCAGGATATCCGGCTGGGAAAGACCCTGGTGCGTGTTGCCGAAAAGGGCAGAAGGCGGATAAAACTCGGTACATCCGCCTACGACGACATGAGGGGCAGGATAGATAAGTACTGCAGTGCCTTTGAACTGCCCCGGATGCTGGTGGATGCTCTGGTGGAGGAGGGGTGCAGCGAGGCCTTTACCGACAGGGTGACGGGCATAATGTGGAGTAACGACAAGCTCCAGAAGCATGCCTTCGCCATGAACAAGCTGCACGGTCTTCTCACAAAGGAGTTTAAGGACGATAAAGCCATGTCAGAGGAAGAGTCTCTTATGTATATCATAAGTCTCTACGGCAACCCTGATAAAAGGTCACTTTTTGAAACAGATGGCGGGCCTGATGTGAAAACCTTAAGAGAAGGAAAGGACTATAAGGTTTTCAGAAGCAACTATGAAAAGCTCATCCGGCTGGAGAAAGGCAGCTCCTCAGACGAGACCCTGGAACGGGAGCGTCTGGAAATGTCCAAAAACCTCAGAGTGATGATGATCACAGGGCTGGGGACTCTGGATGTGAACGGTAAGCCCTTCAACAACAGGCTGCTCATCACAGACGGGGAGAAGTCTGCCCATCTGGAAAAGCTGGGGGATATCATAGAACGCAATAACAGATATCTTGATTATTCCGCCAGACTTTCGGAGCTCATACATAAACAGCTGGAGACAGAGGAGAAGGACAAAGGCATAAAGTACACTGACCATTACAAGGACAGGAAGACTCTGGCCATAAGGGATTACTTTATGGGGGATCTGGTAAAGAACCTGAGGTCGAAGAGGGACTTTGATGAGAAGATATGGGGGACCAAGCTGCAGAATGCCTACGCCGACAAGGCGCTCTGGGAGAATCTCGTCTTTAACAGAAACTCGATTTCGGATAAAGCCTACAAACGCTTTGAAGAGAAAGGACATGAAGACCAGACTACCGAAGCAAATATCGCGGAGGTGATAAAGGCCGGAACTGTCATCTTTAAGGGCTGTGAGCATAAGTACGAAGGACTGGATGAGGAACAGAAGAAACTGTTTGCCCTGGGACTCGTGCTGATGGACAAGGGAGCTATAGGATACGGAACTCCGGGGACCATAGACCTCATCCATGCTCCCGGCATAAAACAGGAAAAACTGAAAAATGTCCGTGAAGCCCTGAATGAATATGTGAGCGGACAGCCTCTTAATGTAGATATAGATTACAGGGAGGCCTTCAACAAGCTGGTGAACTACGGCGAGACCAATGTGTTCTATATGGAGGATTATGCCTTCTCGGAGACCGCATTTAATAAGGCACTTCAGTTTGCCCAGGCCATGAATGCAAAGAGGATCGCATTTATGGAAAAGGACAGGGACAGACTGAATGACGGTTATGCTTCCATCAATACCGCCTTTGTAAAATACGGCAAAGAGGAACAGCTCCATGAGGTCGACGCTCTCAGGGATGAGAACCTGAGCCTGGAGGATGTGAGGGACAAGCTCATAGAATATGTGGGCAGGGATACAATAAGCGGTAAGCAGATCGCTAAGGAGGCCCTGAAGACGGCTATAAAGGGACCCAGGGCTCTGGGTACTGTGGACAAGCTTGCCGCTCATAAGATCAGAATGAGTTCCATTAAAAAACGGCTCATGGATATGTCCGCCCAGGATCTCAAGCTCTTTGTGCGCATCATGCAGGACAGGGGCGTGATAGACAAAAGCCGTGCAAACCCCGGCGACGGATCACGTCTATACGTGGAGCAGGAAAAGAGAAACGCTCTCTGTGAGGCCTTATCAGGGGATGCTGAGATCAGGACATCCGTACTTGAAGGCTTTGACGACAGCGCTTCATGTACCCGGGCCATTATAAACGCCTTGAGCTTCCAGCTGAGGGATGATGTGGACTTCAGGGGGAAGGACCTGACAAAGGATCATTATGCAGGAAATGCCTTAAAGAGAAAAACTCTCGCGGACTGGGATCTCGTGGAAAGAGCCTTCGAGATGATGGATGAGATCAAGGACCGCAGAGCAGCTGTCTACGCCCTGTCCCATGCTTCCGACTATATCAGGCAGTCAGGCAATATAGCGGCTATGGAAGAGAACCAGAAGCTGGAGAGAGACTATAAGAATAAAGAGGACTTTACACAGGACAAGTTCGAAAGGTACATAAAACAGCAGGCAGAGAAGGACGGGGAGGCTGATCTGAAGAGGGCTGTGGCAGGATACCATACTTTGTCCGACAAAGAAAAAGCGCTGTTCTTTACGGTGCTCACCCGCAGGGATCTGCTGGATATCTCCAAAAAGGACTATAAAAAGAACTTCTTTGGCATAAAGGACAGGAACTATGTGAATCAGGCCGGGAGAGACAGACTCATAGACAGGTATATAGAATCCAGCCTGGAAGGAAATATGGGCATCACCGTCAGAGCCGGGATCCACTACGACGCCATGAAGATGCTGTTCTCAACCCAGATCTCGGACAGGGAAAGGTTTGACAGCAATAAGAGTCTGGAAAGCATGATGGCAGTTGAGAGGAATCTGTTTTTCGGAAGAAATACCGCCATAGACTGGAAGCTGTTTAAGCGGGCCCTGAACTTTGTGAACAGAGCCAGTGAGGAACTGGAATATGCAGAAGGAAATGCTCAGCTCTACAGGGGGGCAGGTGATCTTTCAGCTAACGGACATCTGAACATGAGCTACAGCTTCCTGAGAAAGAACTTCCACAAGACCGGAAATCAGTGGGGAAGATATCTGGGAAGGATGTTTGCAAAGAATGCGTATGAATCAGCGGGCAAGGATGTGCTGAACGGACTGGTGGCAGGCGTGGATATCTTCAACGCAACAACGTCATTCGTATTCGGCACTGAAAAGGAAGGACTGGAGAGAAAGGGACTTGCCTGGGTTAAGAGCAAGGCGGAGGAGACCAATTCATACGGGAAAAAGGTCATTGAGGGAAATCAGGCCGACTTCAATATCTCACCTCTTAAACTTAAGCAGAAGGATCCTGTAAAGGATCCCGATGCATATCAGGATATCAAGGAAAGGATCGATATCATCTTTACCCAGGGCCGCACTGCCGCAGGAGCGCTGGAGGAGGCGAGAAAACTCTTAAGGGACAGCTTTGCCGCACCTCTCTCGGAGCATTTCGGATCCTTAAAGCCACTGACAGCTTCACAAAGGATACAGGCAGAGACTGACAAGGATAATATTGTGGTGAAGGCTGTTGAGCATACAGGAGAGGACAGATCATACGGAGATATCCGTGATAAAGCCGTAAAAGCTGTTGATTTTGGCGACAAGATAAGGGATAAATGGAAGCTGGCGGATAAGCTGCCTTATATGAAGAATCTGACAAGGCTTGTCAAGTATACTACCCAGAAGGCTGTCTACAAATATATAAACGACAACTACATAGGGAAAACGATCGACACAGGACTCCTGAAAGGAAAGACAGAAAAGCAGAAGGATGAGGCCGAACGGAAAATGCTCATCAGAGCTGCTGACGAATATGCCGCAAATACCCTTAAAAGCCTCTTTGTATCCACCATCGGCGAGGAAAACGCAGATAATCTGTTTTCGCTGGATAAGGATTTCAATGAATTCTTAAAGCCTGTAACCGATACGATAAAGACGGCGGTAGACAGTGTTACTTATGCAAAAAAATGTATACGGCATGTTGAAAACATAGCTTCAGGCATACAGAACCTGGGCTTACTGGACAGCAGCGTCAAAAGCTCCGCCGGGATGCGGGATGAGGATAACGCAAAGCTGAAGAAAGCCGGTGAAGAAAGGCTGTCTGAAGAGCAGTCGCAGCAGGTAAAGGACATTGTGGACAAGCATCGCGGAATGACAGGTCTTGGCGGCGATATAACTGCTGCCGTCCAGAATTTCAATATAGCCACAGAGCTGGTAGACTTCGCTATAGAGACGGCCAACATCGCCGGTGCCAGGCTGAATGCAGGAGAGAAGGTGATCGCAAAGGCAGTAAAGGAAGGTATCCAGTTTGCACTCTTTGCACTGCGGGTCGCTTCTGACCGTAACAGCCTCACAAAGTACCTTCTCCATACTGAATCCGGCAAGGCTATGGTAAGCAAGGTGAGAGAAGGCTTTGTAAAGTCAGGTGACAGGTCTCTTACTGACGAGCTGGACGAAGCCGTGAAGAAGGGGAGATCAACGGGCAGTAATGCACTGGTGGACATCGTATCCGACGCCAGAGGATATGAACACACATCAGAGCTTGTCGAAAACACGACAATGAGCATGGCCCAGTCGATAGTGTTCTGTGCCAGCTCCTACAACCCCATGGCTGAGACAAAGCTCATGGCCATCACTGTGATGAGTATCATGGGACTTGGGGGGGATATAGGATCGACCTCGCCCGAAACCGTAGAGAAGCTGTTCAAGAGCTTTAATACTGCAAGATGATCAGGAAGGAAATGTGATGGGTAAATATAAGATTTCTGCGAGAGCTTCGGACGGTATGGGATAGAAGAGCCGCAAGCCATATGATGATACGGGAGATCACAGAGGAAAATATACAGGATTATCTGGACTTCATCCCCGCGGAGCTCCTTGGCGAGATCAAACGGGAGTATTGGCGCGGGCTTGCAGGGACAGAGGAGACTTCTGGCGGCATGACGGCAGGAGTACTCTGGGAGCTGAAGAACATGGAGGATGAAGAGGAGGCGAATGAGGCAGAGATCATGTGGTTCTACGCAAAGAATGCCTCAGACGGTGAGGGGGTGCTGGAGTCCCTGAACAGATCCTTAAAAAATGATGAGGTCAAAAGGGTGTATTTCGAAATCCCGTCTCTTAGTGACGAAGAGGAAAAAGCTCTTTCCGCCTCCGGCTATACCCTTGAGATCACCGAGAGCAGGGATATCTATGTGTCTGCGGAGGAGATCGGTACTCTGAAGATCTCAAAGAAAAAGCCGGAGAGTTATGTGCATTCTCTGTCGGATATCTCACCACGTCAGTTTAAGGCAGGGATCATGACCTGCGTTTTCCATGACAGATACGGACTGCTGGAGGATCTGCCCTTTCTTCCGATGACACGTTTTGACCCGGATCTATCCTGCTGCGTCCTGACCGATGGGAGTGTGGACGGTTTTCTGCTGGTGCATAAGATAACGGGAGGTCCCTTCATAGTGGAGCTCCTTTTTGCTGTGCAGCCTGATGCGGATATCCATCTGCTGAATATGATGCGGTGTGCGGCCCGTGCTGTGGCCAGACTTGAATCACCGGAGACAAAGGTACTTTTGAGGAAGCACAATAAAGGCTCGACAGAGCTGATCAGAAAGCTCTTTCCGGGAAAAAAAGGAGAGATGGTATGCAGAGGCGAACTGAAGGTTTTTTATAGATGAGCGGGAAATAATATGTCATTGAGTCAGTTTTGGGATTATTTACATTCAATATTATTTAACCTGGAACCGGATGACCCTGTGGTCAGTGAGTTTTCCGATTACAGCTCGGCGATCCTTGGACTTGCAGCAGCCATAGGCGTTGCCTTACTGATCCTTATGAGCAAACCGCTGCGGACGAGGAAAAGAACCCAGGACAGGCTGATATTCCGGGAGTGCGTTCTGGTATTTGTCATGAACACACTATATCCTCTGATGTCTCTTCTGGGACAGCACGATGTGGATGTGTTCTTTCTCATTGAACTGACAGTCTATGAAGGCCTTTATATGCTGATCATCCTGCAATGGCTGATCTGTGTGGACTACAGCCTGTACCACAGCATGGATCATATCCGCAGACGATACAGATACGCCTGGATACCTGTCCTTGTCGTTATGGTACTTCATTTCATACATGGTATGCTGGCTATGGAAATGGTGGATGGAGGAGACTGGGGGTATTATGGTCAATACGTACTCATCATCTTAAAAAGAGTGATTGAATTCGGGTACATTGCGACTGCGGTACATCTGGTGCATGATTACGAAAAGGAAAAAAGGGAGCCGCGCTTCTTACGGCTCGACGTGTTCATCATCCCGTTCATATTGGGGGTGATCTTCAGGTTCTATGACGGCTTTTTTGTCGCTTTGGGCGTGATACTGACATATGTGGTAATGAGACGCCGGGATAAGTATATTGATGCCAAAACAGGATTGTTCAAAGCAGAATACCTGGACTGCATAAGTGCTTACTGGGACAAAAAGGGATACACGGATGCCAACGCCATGATCGTGTCAGCGCCCGGAAACGGGGAGAAGCTGGCGGAGATATTACAGAACACCAGGATCATGGACTGCTTCATGATCAGGATGGACGAAGACAGCTTTGTGGTCCTGACAGGGAAACTCCGAAGCTCTGCCGTCAAAATGGTGGAAATGTCACTGGCTGAGGAGACGGAACAGTATGATCCGCCGTTTAATACTGAGATACTCTCGCTGGAGCGTGAAAAAGGACAGAGTGCGGCTGCATTTGCAGATAGGATAAAAGAAACTCTCAGAGGAAGTCATTAATGGATCAAAAAAAAGATAACGGGAACAGAAAGATACATACCCTCGCAAACAGAGATTTGAAAGACAACCGGTAAGTATTTATGGTATACTTAGTCAGTATGTGTGCCTGTGACTGAAGTCGGGCACAGGAGGGAGCAGATCAATGAGCGGGAGCATGTTTGACGGCAAGGTGCTGCTGATCACCGGAGGAACAGGA
>CADBTX010000227.1 GCA_902797705.1 uncultured Lachnospiraceae bacterium
CCTGCCGAAGATCTGATAAAGGAAGAAGCAAATGGGGAAAGCATACGGATTGATTGAAATAACAGGAGTGGTAGCCGCCATGGACGCGCTGGACAAGATGTGCAAGGCCGCAAGCGTCACTTTGAGCACCTGGGAGAGGAAGCTTGGAGGTAGGCTGGTCACCATCATCGTGGAAGGTGATGTGGCCGACTGCAGAGCCGCGGTAGCGGCGGCGCTGGATGATCCCATAAGAAATGTGGCGAGCCACGGGGTCATTGCGAATCCCCACGAGGAGATCGTTAAACTCGTAAACTTAAGCGCTTCCCGCTGGAAGAAGACCGGCGGTGAAGAAAAGGACGAAAGGTACCTGCAGGAAGTATGACCGTACTTACCTAAATAATACATTTTAGCAAATACGAAAGGAGAAACATTATGTCACAGGAAGCATTGGGAATGGTTGAAACAAGAGGTCTTATCGCAGCTATAGAGGCAGCAGATGCCATGTGTAAGGCTGCAAACGTTACTCTGGTAGGAACAGAGAAGATCGGTTCCGGTCTCGTAACCGTTATGGTTCGCGGAGATGTAGGAGCTGTTAAGTCTTCTGTTGAAGCCGGTGCCACCAACGCCTCAAGACTGGGAGAACTGGTTGCGAGCCACGTAATTCCCCGTCCTCATAATGACGTTGAACTTATTCTGCCTACAGTTAAGTGATCGGAAATATGCTTAATCCCGGACGTCCGCAGTATCAAGCGGACGTCCGGCATCAAAAGGGTATGGTAAAAAGATGAATACCAATGAGATCGAAGAGATAACAAGAATAATACTGACAACATTAAACGAGAAAGAAAGCGCGGGAGAACCTAAGGGCTTTATGGTCCCGGTGGGGGTTTCCGCTAGACATATACACTTAACCCAGGAAGCAGTGGAACTGCTTTTTGGTGAGGGCTACCATCTTACAAAGAAAAAGGAGCTGATGGGCGGTCAGTTTGCCGCAAATGAGCAGTGCACCATTGTGGGACTGAAGCTCAGAGCCATAGAGAACGTCAGGATCCTGGGGCCCGTAAGAAGCTTTAATCAGGTGGAGATATCCGCCACCGATGCGATGAAACTGGGAGTAAACGCTCCCTTAAGGAATTCCGGAGACATAAAGGGCAGCGCCCCGGTGGCGCTTGTGGGACCTAAAGGGGCCCTCTATCTTAAGGAAGGCTGTATAGTGGCTGCGAGACATATACACATGTCTCCTTCGGACGCCACGGCTGCCGGACTTAAGGATAAGGATGTGGTAAAGGTAAAGGCCGACAATGAGAGAGGCACAACCTTTGAGAATGTGCTTATCAGGGTGGATCCGAGCTTTACACTGGAAATGCACATAGACACAGACGAAGCAAATGCGTCCGGCATCAAACAGGGCAATACGGTACGGATCCTGTAAAGAAAAGGAGCTGCATGAAATGATAGTAGGGAAAGTTCTTGGAAATGTGGTTTCCACAAGAAAGAGTGAAAAACTGATCGGAAACAAGTTCATGATAATAGAACCTGTGGAGAGCATGAAAAGCGGAACCGGACAGATAGTCGCCATTGATAATATCGGCGCCGGAGTGGGCGAATACGTGCTGGTGGCTTTGGGATCCGCAGCCCGCATAGGCACGGAGAATGAAACGAGTCCCGTAGATGCAGCTATAGTCGGCATCCTTGATGAAGGAGAACCTGAAAGAAACAATGGATTTAGATGAGCTTAAAAACAGATTACGTGAAGCGGGTATCGCAGGAGCGGGTGGCGCAGGCTTTCCCACCTATGCGAAGCTTGACAGCCGGGCGGAGACCATAATCCTTAATTCTGCAGAGTGCGAGCCCCTCCTTACCCTTCACAGGCAGTGCCTGAAGGTACATGCGAAAGAGATCCTTGATGCACTCGAGACTGTCCGTATAAGCGTTGACGCAAAGGAAGCGGTCATCGGTATCAAGGGAGAATACAGGGATACGGTGAATGAATTAAAGAGACACCTTAACGACTATCCCGCAATAAGACTCCATCTTCTCCCCTCTGTATATCCCATGGGAGACGAGGTGGTGCTTATCTATGAGGCAACGGGCAAGGTTGTCCGTCCCGGAGGGCTTCCGATAGAACAGGGCGTGGCGGTCTTCAACGTGGAGACCATGTATAACATAAGCCGTGCCCTGAGGGATGGTACCCCGGTCACGGAAAAGCTTGTAACTGTAGTGGGGGAAGTGGAAGAGGGCGTCACCGTAAGGGTTCCCATCGGAACAAGTATAGAGGAGACCGCGAAAATGGCGGGCTCAATAAAGATAAGCGATCCCGTGTACTTTGTGGGAGGACCCATGATGGGACGCATCATGACGGGGGACAGTCCTGTCACAAAAACCACCAATGCCATTCTGGTACTTCCCGAAGACCACAAGCTGGTCCTTAGAAAACGCATGGATCCCTCCCTCGGATTAAAAAGAGCGGCTTCCATCTGCTGTCAGTGCCAGATGTGCACGGATCTTTGTCCCAGACATTCACTGGGGCACCCCATAAAGCCCCATCTCTTTATGAGAGCTGCATCAAACAGGGATTTCACGGACCTGAATCCCTTCCTTGACACATTCTTCTGTTCCTCCTGCGGTCTCTGTGAACTCTATTCCTGCCCTCAGGGACTGAGCCCCAGGACACTGATCACGGAGTACAAGAACGGACTCAGGAAAAACAATGTAAAGGCTCCCTTAGATCCGGTGATCTCCGGAGTGGCAGAGGGAAGGGACCTTAGAAAGGCGCCTGAAGAAAGGCTTGCGGCGAGGCTTGGCGTTTCGCAGTATGAATGTGAAGCACCCCTTGATGACAGGGTTAGAACAGTGAAAAAAGTGAAGATCCTTTTATCACAGCATATCGGCGCTCCGGCCGTGGCGGTAGTCAAAGTCGGCGACATGGTGAAAAAAGGCGATAAGGTGGGGGCATTCAGAGAAAATGCCTTGAGCAATACGATCCATGCTTCCATTGACGGAAGAGTGGAAAGCGTTACCGATACTTACGTAGAGATCAGAGGTTAATGATGAGCAGAGCTATAGGATTAATTGAATTCAGGACGGTGTCCAAGGGCGTGACCGCAGCAGATGAGATGGTAAAGACCTCAAATGTGGATCTGCTTGAAGCCGAGACGGTGTGCCCCGGAAAGTATATAGCACTTATCGCAGGTGAGCTGAGCGCGGTCAAGGCCTCTGTGGACGCGGCGGTGAAAAAATATCCTGAGGAACTTATAGACAGCATGGTTCTCGGAAATCCTCATGAGAGCATATTCCCTGCCATATACGGTGCCACCAGAGTGGAGGATATCAGCGCTCTCGGTATACTGGAGACCTATGATGTCGCCTCCATACTTGTGGCGGCGGATACGGCGGCAAAGACAGCCATAGTTGATCTTATCGAGCTCAGGATCGCCAAGGGAATGTGCGGAAAGTCATATATGTTCCTGACCGGAGAGGTGGCAGCGGTAACTGCGGCAATTGAGACCGCAAAGGCCGGGATAAGTGACAGGGGCATGTTCCTTGACTCATCAGTCATCGCCCATCCGGATGAGAAGATATGTAAAACGGTATTGTAACAGCGGTCCTTTTTTTGACAGAGGTAAGGAAGATGCTTGCTTTAGAGCGGCGAAACAGAATACTTGAAGAACTGCAGATAAAGAGACAGGTTGTGGTGGCCGAGCTCGCCAGATCCTTTAAGGTTTCGGAAGAGACCATAAGACGTGATCTGGACAGGCTGGATAAGGAAGGACTCGCGAAGAAGAGCTACGGAGGCGCGGTCATAGTTGAGAATTCCGCCATAGACCTGCCTTTCAATATACGGAAAAAAAGAAATATCCCCGGAAAGCAGAAAATAGCAGAGCTTATTGCAGCCCAGGTGGAGGACGGGGACCATATAACGCTGGATCCTTCCACCACTGCGGTGTTTATCGCAAAGGCACTGAAGGAAAAGCAGAGACTCACGGTCATCACCAATTCCATTGAGGTCATGATAGAGCTTTCGGATGTGGAGAGCTGGAATGTCTACTGCTCCGGCGGCACCATGATGGAGGGCTATCTGGCACTCACCGGGCCGAGAGCCATAGAGGGCCTCGGAGCCTTTAACACGGATAAAGCCATCATGAGCTGCAAGGGCATAGATATGGAAAAGGGAGTGACCGACGGAAACGAGCTTTTCTGTGAAGCGAAGCGGGCGATGCTTGATAATTCAAGGGAGCATATCCTTGCGGTGGACCATTCGAAATTCGGAACGGTGGCATTTTCAAAGATATGCGACACGGACAGGATAGATAAGATAGTGACGGATGAGAGACCGGATGAAAAGTGGCTGGATCTGTTTGACAGAAAAGGAATAGAATGTATATATAAGGAGGATGGAGAATGACGAAGTATCTTGCGATCGATTTTGGCGCTTCCAGCGGAAGACATATCATCGGAACAAAGGAGGACGGAAAGATCGTCCTTAAGGAGGTGCACCGTTTTGATAACGGACCTAAGAAGAGGAACGGACATCTCTGCTGGGATCTCGATTATCTTTTCGGTGAGATAAAGGCAGGCCTTAAGAAATGTGCGGAAACCGGGGAAACACCCGATTATCTTGGCATCGATACCTGGGGCGTTGATTTCGTACTTCTCGATAAGGATGGCAATCTCCTTGGAGATACGGTGAGCTACAGGGATTCCCGCACAAAGGGCATGGATGAAGAGGTCTATAAGATAATCCCCGAAAAGGAGCTCTATCAGCGCACCGGTATACAGAAGGCCATATTCAATACCATCTACCAGCTTATGGCGATAAAGAAGAATGAGCCGGAGATCATGGAAAAGGCAGAGACCCTTCTCATGCTTCCGGACTACTTCCAGTATCTGCTTACAGGGGTGGCAATGAGCGAATATACTGAGGCCTCCACCAGCAATCTGGTGGATCCGAAGACCTTCCAGTGGGATTATGAGCTTATAGAGCGCCTCGGTTTCAAGAAGTCCATCTTTAAGGAACTTAAGATGCCGGGAACTGTGGTCGGCCCCCTTAAGCCGGAGATCAGGGATGAAGTAGGCTTTGACTGTCAGGTGATCAAGGCTGCGAGCCATGATACGGCGTCGGCTGTAATGAGCGTTCCCACAACGGATGATAAGGATAATCTCTACATCAGCTCCGGCACCTGGTCGCTGATGGGCGTGGAAAATAAGGAGGCGATCTGCACTCCCGAGAGCCAGAAGGCGAACCTTACCAATGAGGGCGGCTACGATCACAGATACAGATTCTTAAAGAACATCATGGGTCTCTGGATGATACAGCAGGTGCGTCACGAGACAGGGGATGCTTTTAGCTGGGACGAGCTCAGCAAGATGGCATATTCAAAGCTTGATTTCCCTTCAAGGGTGAATGTGGATGATGACTGCTTCCTCGCTCCGGAAAACATGACTGATGAGATCCGGGCATATTGCGAGAGGACCGGACAGAAGGTTCCCTCCGGCCTGGATGAAGTGGCAAGCGTGGTTTACCAGAGCCTTGTGGACGCTTACGGCAGGACCATCCAGGAGATAGAAGAGATCACCGGAAGGAATTTTAGAAGCATACATATCGTAGGCGGCGGTTCCATGAATCCCTTCATCAACAGCCTTACAGCCAGGAAGACGATGCGCACTGTTGTGGCCGGCCCCGGAGAGGCTACGGGTATCGGAAACATCGTGGCCCAGATGATATACGCAGGTGAATTTAAGGACCTGACCGAAGCGAGAAAGTGCATTTATGACAGCTTCGGAGTTCAGGAATATCCTGCGGACGGCCAGATAATCGCAAGGGGAAAACTGTGATCGCCGGAGGTGGATCATAAGCAGCATGAAAAAAAGGGGTTTTCCGCTTAAGATGAATAAAGCGGAAGAGAGAGAGATAGAGCGGATACTGTCGGGACTGAAGAGCGATCCGAGAGTGTTAAAAATGAAGAACTTCAGACAGCACGGGAAGGTCTCCACCTATGAGCATTGCAACAGCGTGATGAGGCTTTCCTACTGTCTGGATAAAAGATTCGGATCAAAGGCGGATAAAGAAACCCTGCTGAAGGGAGCCATGCTGCATGACTTTTATCTTTATGACTGGCATCATAAGGATAACGGGACTCATGACTGGCATGGCTTTATTCACGCTGACAGAGCCTTGAAGAATGCGGAAAAGTATTTTAATATCAATGACAGGGTTAAGGATGTGATCTTCTCACATATGTGGCCCCTGAATATCTCCAGGATCCCGAAGAGCAGGGAGGCCTGGATAGTCTGTCTTGCGGACAAATGTGTTTCTCTTTATGAATCCGTATTTTTGAGGTGAGTTGAATGCTCCTTGGACGGTATATCTGTCTTTTTATGTTATACAGCTTTATGGGCTGGACATATGAGTGTCTTTTCTGCGTAATGAAAACGGGAAAGTGGGGGAAGCGGAGCTTCCTTTACGGACCGGTGTGCCCGATATACGGGACCGGTGCTCTTATCATGACCCTTCTTACAGATATATGCGGGTATTTTCATTATGAACCCGGCTTATTGCAGATATTTCTCTTTTCTGCCATCGGAAGCATCTTTCTGGAATACGGCACCTCCTGGGTATTGGAAAAGATCTTTCATGCCGTATGGTGGGATTACAGTGATTATCCCTTAAATCTCCACGGCAGGGTCTGTCTTTTTTCAAGCTTCGGCTTCGGAGTGGCGGGGGTCTTCACGGTGAAATTCATCGTGCCCTTTGCGGAGCGTCTGGTTTACCCCTTAAACAGTATTCTTGTGGAGATCCTGTCCCTTATCTGTCTCTGCCTTTTTGTGGCGGATCTTACCCTTACTGTAACGGCTCTTAAGAACTTTGACAGGGTGGTCATCAATTTCGAGGATAATTTCAACAGAAATATGGAGTCCCTTGTGAGCGGCACCATTCAAAGATCGGAAGCGATAAAGAACAATATCATTTCCGGACAGAAGGCGGTGAACAGCAGGGTGGCCCTTATGAGCGAATTCGGAAAGAGCGCCATAAGAAGGATAAGCTCCTTCCGTTACGGAAAGAGCTTAAGCACTGAAAAGAACAGGGATGCAAATATAATCCTGAGATTCTTAAAGAGGAGGTAGGAACTCCGTCCATTCACCGTCATAGCCGGAGGAATCCTTAAAAAAGGCGGAGAGGCCGGGATAGGAGCTGCTGTATTTATGAAGCCTGCTTTCCGCATCATCAACGATGCTGTCGGCATCGGGAGAGTCCACCCAGGTATTTCTGTGGCGCACGGATTTTATCTTAAGAGCGTCCATAAAATCAAAGAAATCCTCTGTGATCATAAAGAACTGAAGGGGCGAGGACATAACCTTTTTGTTTACCCTGATATAGCAGAACTCCGGCGCTCCACCCAGGATCTGCACAGCGGGAAGATCATCGCCGCTCTTCATGGATTCCTCAAGTGAGTTTACCTCAACCGCATATCTGGAGTTTTCCCCTTCAACAGTAATAAGCATAAGCTTTGTGATCCCAGAACCGTCCGACATGTTCCCTCCTTATATTTCACGTTTTCTCTGTTTATGATACACTTGTATCAGAATTAAAAGGTGATGTCAATGTCAGCAGGGCTGACGGATGAGGAAATGCCTTCCCCCTTTGGGGCAAAACATTCCGGTGGAATGTTTTGAATGGCGTTTAGCAGTGCTATGCACTGCTGCCATCGGTAAGGTGGCAGCCCGTAGGGCTGCCGGATGAGGGTATAGCGATCCCCCAAAAGGTTTTTTCAATGCAGGAACTGTACACTGTTGAAGGTGAAAAACTGAAGAAGGATCCCGAATGGATCCCATGGAATATGCATCCCCGTCCGCTTATGGAGAGGGATTCTTTTCTGAATCTCTGCGGATGGTGGGATTTTTCCGTAAACCATGGAGGACATATAATAAAAACTGACAGCGATAAGATCAGGGTTCCCTTTCCTCCGGAGTCGCTGCTTTCAGGGATCAATACCCATTTCCCCGAGGGAGCGGAGCTGATCTATGAAAGAGACATAGTGATCCCGGAAGGCTTCAGGGAGGACAGGCTTCTTCTCCATATAGACGCAGCGGACCAGCATGCCGAGGTCTTTATCGACGGTGAAAAGTACGGGGGACATGACGGCGGATACGAGCATTTCACTATAGATATCAGCTCCGCGCCGGACAGCTTCCGACTGAAAGTAGTTATCAGTGACGACCTCCATGACCTGAGGGAGCCCTACGGAAAGCAGCGGATAAGGCGCGGCGGAATGTGGTACACCCCCTTTTCCGGTCTTTGGCAGATCGTCTGGATCGAGAGCGTCAGGGAAAACTATGTGAAGGAGATAGAGATACATACGGACCGGAAGGAAGCCCGTATCTCAACGGGAGACCCTTCCCATAAGGGATACCTTTTAGTCCACTGTCCGGAGGGGGAAGAAAGGCATGAGCTTATAAACGGGGAAGTGAAGCTATGTCCGAAGTCAGTGAGGAACTGGACTCCGGAGGATCCCTATCTCTACAGATTTGAACTGTTTCTGGATGGCGGGGACAGGTTCCGCTCCTATTTTGCCCTTAGGGACGTGACTATAGAGACAGTAGACGGGGTTCCTGAGATCCTGTTAAACGGAAAACCCTACTTTTTCAACGGCCTTCTGGATCAGGGATATTTCAGTGACGGACTTTCCACCCCTGCCGGGCCCTCTCTCTATGAACAGGATATCGAGAGGATGAAGGCTCTAGGGTTTAATACCCTGAGAAAGCATGTGAAGGTGGAGCCGGATGTTTATTATGCTGCCTGTGACCGTCTGGGCATGGTGGTATTTCAGGATATGGTAAATAACGGCCACTACTCCTTCCTTCTGGACACTGCCCTGCCAAACGTAGGCTTTCCGAGTAAGGATGATACAAAGACCCGTGTGCCTCAGGATGTGCACGCATTCTTTATAAGACGCTCTGTAGAGACCGTAAAACAGCTAAAGAATTATCCCTGTATCCTTTACTGGACTCTCTTTAACGAGGGCTGGGGACAGTATGATTCTGCATCTGTCTACAAGGTAATAAAGGAACTGGTGCCGGATTCCGTGATAGATGCGGCTTCAGGCTGGTATGATATGGATGTGGGGGATGTAAAGAGCCTTCACAGGTACAATGAAAAGTATATCTTCCAGCCCTTTGAAAAGCCCATAATCCTGTCGGAATTCGGAGGCTTTGCCTTTAAGGTGGAGGGTCACGTTTTCCATCCCGGAAAGATATACGGCTACGGCACCATAAAGGACTATGAAAAGCTGGAGGAAAGGGTGAATGAACTCTATGACGAGGAGATAGTCCCCTGTATCGGAAAGGGGCTTTCCGGCTGCATCTATACCCAGGTTTCCGATGTGGAGGATGAGATAAACGGGATAATGACCTATGACAGAAGGGTCATTAAATTAAAGAACAGGATAGAGCTTCCCTGCCCTCAGGATAACAGGGGGGAAGGACGATGATAGATTTTGTGGGCGCGGGTCCGGGAGCGGAGGATCTGATAACCGTCAGGGGAATGGAGCTTATAAAAAAGGCGGATGTGATCATATACGCCGGAAGCCTGGTGAACCCCGGGATATTGAAGTACGCTTCTCCCGGGGCGGAGATCTTTGACAGCAAGGAGATGACCCTGGAAGAGATAATGGCTGTCATGACAGAACACCACAAAAAGGGAAAGAGGGTGGTCCGTCTCCACACCGGGGACCCTGCCCTTTACGGAGCCATCCGGGAGCAGATGGAGATACTCGACGGGGAAGGTATAGAATACGGATACTGCCCGGGAGTCAGCTCTCTTTTCGGTGCCGCTGCCGCGGTGAAAAAGGAATTCACCCTTCCGGAGGAGAGCCAGAGCCTTATCATCACAAGGATTGGCGGACGGACAAAGGTGCCGGAAAGGGAGAGCGTAAAAAGCCTTGCAGGGCATGGTACCTCCATGGCGTTTTTTTTATCCGCAGGTATGGGAGAAGAGCTTTCAAAGGAACTGAAAGAGGGAGGATATCCCGGGGACACTCCTGCGGCTATAGTATACAAGGCCACCTGGCCGGATGAAAAGGTGATAGAGACCACGGTGGAAAAGATCCCGGAAGCATTAAAGGAAAACGGGATAGGAAAGACTGCCCTTATCTTTGTGGGTAAATTCCTGAAGGATGGAGGAGAGAGGTCAAAGCTCTATGACCCTCACTTTTCCACGGAGTACAGAGGAGGGAAATGATGAAAAAGATAAGCATCATTTCTTTCACGGACAGGGGAGGAGAACTGAATAGATCCATTTCCGGGAGATTAAGGGAACTGCCGGAAAAATATGATATAGAAATGAGCTTTTCTCCTGCAGGGGATCTTTTCAAATGGACCGAAAAGGCGTTTAAGGGAGATGCCGTTATCTTTATCGGTGCTGCAGGGATCGCGGTAAGAGCCATAGCACCCTTTATAAGGGCTAAGGATAAGGACCCTGCCGTCATCGTCATGGATGAAAAGGGGAAGCACGTAATACCGGTCCTTTCAGGACATATAGGGGGAGCAAACAGGCTGTCAGAGATCATCGCGTCCTTAACGGGAGGAGAAGCGGTGATCACCACTGCCACGGACATAAACGGGGTTTTCGCCGTGGACAGTTTTGCGGTTGAAAAGGGGTATACCATTGAAAACAAAGAGAGGATAAAGGACGTCTCGTCCGCGCTCCTTGATTCAAAGGAAGTCGGTATCTCAGTATCACCATATCTGACGGATATTTTTCCGAAAACCCTGAAGCTTACAAAGAAATGCCTTGTCCTTGGGACAGGCTGCCGGAAGAATACGGAGTATGAGGTTTATAAGGCCTTTATCCTGGATTTCCTAAGGGAAAAAAATCTGTCCCTTTCTGCCCTGTCGGATCTTGCCACCATCGATATCAAGAGAGATGAGGAGGCTATAGTTCGCTTTGCGGATGAGTACGGCCTGAAACTCAGTCTTTACAGCGCCGGGGAATTAAAGGAGCTTCCGGATAGCTTCGGTTTCAGCGTTTCGGAATTTGTGGAGAATGAGACCGGGGTCTCCAATGTCTGCGAGAGAAGCGCGGTAAAGAGAGCAACAGAGCTTTCCCTGTCCCACAGGGTAAGCCTTCTTGAAAAAAAGCACGCCGGGAAGGGGATCACTGCGGCTGTTGCGGTTTACGATCCCGAAAGGCCGAAGAAACCGGGAAAGCATATCTCCGTGGTGGGAATCGGTCCCGGAAACAGCGGGTGCCTTACGGAGGACGCAAGGGATGCCCTGGAGAACGCGGACACGGTGATAGGCTACAGGGTATATGTGGAGCTGGCAGAGAGCATTGCGGATCTAAGCGGGAAAGAGGTCATTCCTTCTGAGATGCGTGAAGAAAGGGAACGCTGTGAAAGAGCCCGGGATCTGGCAGAAAAGGGCAAAAGAGTGGCCATGGTCTGCAGCGGGGATTCCGGGATCTACGGCATGGCAGGTCTTCTTTTGGAAGTATGTAAGGGGCATGAGGACATAGATACGGAGATTATTCCGGGCATAACCGCAGCTCTTGGCGGGGCAGCCATTCTTGGGGCACCGCTTACAAATGATTTCGCCGTTATAAGCTTAAGCGACCATCTGACCCCTATGGATACCATCCTGAAAAGGGTGAAGTACGCGGCGGAAGGGGATATGACAATGGTCTTATATAACCCGAAAAGCAGGATGAGGCCGGATAATCTTTCCCGGGCGTGCGAACTTATTAAGGAAAGTGTTAAAGGGGATCCGGTCTGCGGCTATGTTAAGAATATTGGGAGGGAAGGGCAGGTTTCAAAGGTCTTTACCCTTGGGGAAATGCCCTTTCAGGAGATAGATATGTTCACAACTGTCTTCATAGGAAACAGTGATACGGAGATCATATCCGGAAAAATGGTGACAAAAAGAGGCTACGGGCTTTAAGGGATTTTATGAGTAAGGTATTTGAACATAATCCGGAGAGGATCGAAAAACTGAGCCTTGAGATCATTTCCGGGGAGCTTATGGGAAGAAATATAGATCCCCGTAATGAAGACATTATAAAGAGGGTCATCCACACCACGGCAGATTTTGACTATGCAGATAATCTTTTCTTTTCCGAAGATGCAGCAAAAAAGGGAGTGGAGGCCTTGAAGAATAAGTGCACCATTGTCACGGATACGGAAATGGCCCGCTCCGGGATAAATAAGAAGACCCTTGAAAGCCTTGGCTGCACTGCAGCGTGCTTTATGAGCGACAGCGCTGTTGCGGCGGAAGCAAAGGAAAGAGGCGTGACAAGAGCGTGGGTAAGTATGGAGAGAGCCTGTGATATCGAAGGGAATCTCATATTTGCCATAGGGAATGCCCCCACTGCGCTTATAAGTATCCATGAACTTTTTACCATGGGCAGACTGTCTCCGGTGCTTGTGATCGCAGTTCCCGTCGGATTTGTAAATGTGGTGGAAGCCAAGGAACTCCTTATCGGCAGCGGTATTCCGGTCATCGCCGCAAGGGGGAATAAGGGTGGGAGCACGGTGGCAGCCGCCATAGTGAATGCCCTTATGTACAGGATAACGAGAAAACGATGAAGGAACTGAGGGAAGGATTTACAACCGGGACCTGCGCCGCCATCGCTTCAAAGGCTGCGGCCAGGATGATATTTGAAAAAAGAGCGGTGGAGAGAGAGAAGGTCCTGACTCCCTCCGGCCGGGTTATAGAGACGGAAATACTGGAGCCCTTTTTTGATGACAGGATATCCGGATGCGCCGTAAGGAAGGACGCGGGAGACGATCCGGATGTGACTGATGCTCTTCTAATCTTTGCGGAACTCAGCTTAAAGGAAGAAAAGGGCATAGAGATCGACGGAGGAAAGGGAGTAGGCAGGGTCACAAAGCCGGGGCTTCAGCAGAAGGTAGGGGAAGCCGCCATAAATAAGGTGCCCCGGGAGATGATAAGAGATGCGGTGTCAGAAGTGTTCAGGGAATTCTCTTTTGAGGGAGGCGCAAAGATCGTGATAAGCGTTCCCGGGGGAGAGGAGAGGGCAAAAAAGACCTTTAATCCAAGGCTTGGGATTGAAGGCGGCATCTCCATTCTGGGGAGCAGCGGCATAGTAAAGCCAATGAGCGAGGAAGCCATTATCGAAACCGTGAAAGCGGAGATAGATATAAAGGCTGAAGAAGGCGGGAAGCTGATACTCACCCCGGGCAATTACGGCAGGGATTTTATCAGGGATAATTACGGCCTTGACATAAACCTGGCTGTTTTATGCTCCAATCATATAGGAGAAGCCCTGGACTACGCAGCTTTTAAGGGCTTTAAGGATATCCTCCTTGTGGGTCACTCGGGGAAGCTTATAAAGCTCTCCGGCGGCATCATGAATACCCACAGCAGGAACGCCGACTGCAGGATGGAGCTTATCGCATCCTCTGCGGCATTTTATACCGGTGATGTCAATGTCTTAAGACAGATCCTTGAGGCAAATACCACCGAGGAAGCCTTTGATATCCTTGAAAATGCAGGGATACTGAATAGTGTCATGGAGCGCATGGGAGAAAGAGCGCTTTTCTATATAAGACAGAGATTAAGGGAATTTGAAGGGGTGGAAGTCGGCCTCATCATCTTCTCCGGTGAACGGGGTGTACTTTATGAAGATAAGCCTTATAGGGGCGGGGCCCGGCAGGGAAGGCCTGATAAGCTCTGAAGCAAAGAAGCTTATTGACGAAGCCGATATCCTTATCGGATCCGAAAGGACCATGAGGTCATTCGGCAGAGGTAAGACGACCTATAATATATACAAACCGGAAGAGATCATATCAAAGATAAAGAATACCGGCGTGGGAAAAAATGTGGCGGTGCTCTTTTCGGGTGATCCCGGTTTTTTCAGCGGCGGAAAAAAGCTTTTGAATCTCCTTGACAGGGATGAGAGCCTTAAGGGGGCGGAGATAAATGTGATCCCCGGGATCTCTTCCATGCAGTATTTTATGGAGAATCTCCACCTCACCTGGGAGAACACGGTCCTTACGAGCCTTCACGGCAGAAGCGCAAATCTTATCGGCTATATCAGGGATAATGCAAGGGTCTTTTCACTTTTCGGGAACGGTGATGAGATAAGGGAGACCGTTGAAAAACTGCATTACTACGGCATGGATCATGTGCGGATACTTATAGGCGAGAACCTGTCCTATCCTGATGAAAACATTATCCTTACCGATCCGAAAGGATTTTTGGATGAGGCTATCTCTGTGGGCAGGCTTTCCGTTGCCTTATTTATCAATGAGAAGGCTTTGTCCCGGGCCGGGGTAAGGATCGGGGATGACCTGTTTATAAGGGGAGATGTCCCCATGACAAAGAGCGAGATCAGATCCTTAAGCCTTCTGAAGCTGGATCTTAAAAAGGATTCCGTCCTCTATGACATAGGGGCGGGCACAGGCAGCGTTTCCATAGAGGCGGCCCTTATGATGCCGGATGGAAATGTCTTTGCTGTGGAGAGTAAGGATAAGGGCATTAACCTGATCAGGGAAAACAAGAGAAAGTTCGCGGCGGACAATGTGACTATAATAAACGGCTCCGCGCCGGAAGCGCTGGACGGGCTTATCAGACCGGACCGGGTATTTATAGGGGGCAGCGGAGGAAGGCTTAAGGAAATACTTGAAAAGGTATTTTCACTTAATCCCGAGGTCAGGGTCGTAATGAACATAGTAAGTCTTGAAACACTGAACGCACTTGGCGGCATAGTGGATGAAATGGGGCTTATAAGCGATCTCACCCTGGTAAACATCGCCAGGATGAAAAAGACAGGGGATCACAGCATGTTTACAGGCCTTAATCCCGTCTACATCGCGGAACTTAAAAAGGATGGGGGAAATGAACTGCAGCGTTAAGAGGATACTTATAAGCGGTGTGATGAGCGGCAGCGGAAAGACAACGGTAACTGTAACGCTGCTCGGGCTCCTGAAGAAAAAGGGACTAAAGGTCAATGCCTTTAAGTGCGGCCCCGATTACATCGATCCACTTTTCCATGAAAAGGTCCTTTCGATACCCTCCGGAAATCTGGATCCCGTGTTTCAGGATGAGGAGCTGATGCGCTGTATCTTCGGAGAAAAGAGCAGGGGATCCGATATCGCCGTGACAGAGGGCGTCATGGGATATTATGACGGACTTTCCTTTGGAAGCGCGGAAATGAGCAGCTACGAATGCGGAAAGATACTAAAGTCCCCTGTGATACTGGTGATAAACGCTAAAGGAATGTCCTATTCCCTTATAGCTGTTCTTAAGGGCATGAAGGAATTAAAAGAGGACAGCAATATCCGGGGGGTCATACTGAATAATATCCCGGAGAGCGTGTACCTGGGATTAAAGCCCGTCATAGAAAGAGAAACCGGTATCAGGCTTCTTGGATATCTTCCCCATGTCAGGGGGGCGGAGATAGAGAGCAGGCATCTCGGGCTTTTTCAGCCGGGAGAGACGGATGATCCTGAAGGTAAGATAAAAAAACTGGTGGATGCAGGAGAGCGTTCCCTTGATCTTCCGGGTATCCTTCAGATCTCTGAAGAGGCCGGGAACCTAAGTTATGATGAAAACTACAGGGAAAAGCTGATAAAAGAGGCCGGGATCGAAGACGCGGGAAATATCCCCGTCGCCATCGCAAGGGATGAGGCTTTTTCATTTATCTATGAGGACAATCTGGATATCCTTAAGCGCTGCAGCGTAAAACCGGTTTTCTTTAGTCCCCTGAGAGACAGGGAGCTTCCAAAGGGGATAAAGGGCTGCATATTTTTCGGAGGATATCCGGAGCTTTATCTAAAGGGGCTTAGCGAAAATAAGAGCATGCTGTCCTCCGTGAGAAATGCTCTTTCCTCGGGACTTCCCTGCCTCGCCGAATGCGGCGGATATATGTATCTTCATGAGACCATATATGACACCGGGGGAGAGGGTTACAGGGTCACTTCGTTTTTCCCGGGATCGGAGGCTTCATTTTCCGGTTCCCTCAGGCACTTTGGCTATGTGAGCCTTTCAACTGAAAATGACAATCCCTTTGTTAAAAAAGGGGAAAGCCTTAAGGCTCATGAGTTTCACTATTATGACACAACCAAAGAAGGGGGAGTCATGGACATAAGGAAGATATCGGGAAGGGGAAGCGCATACCGGGGCATGACGCTAAAAAGCAATACCTTCGCGGGGTTTCCGCATTTTTACTATTACGGAAATCTCCCACTTATTAAAAATTTTCTTGAACTGTGCAGGAGACGGGATTCATGAAAGATCTCCCGGGGGCATTTATAATGGCGTTCTCCATGTATTCGGGGATACCAATGCCATGTCAAAAATGGAATGAGGAAAACATGAAATATGTTTTTCTTTTCTTTCCCTTTGTGGGGGCCTTGGAGGGACTTCTTTTCTTTGCTCTCGGTTCTTTTCTCTCAGGGAGGGGATATGGAGGGATCTTCCGGGGAGCGGTGCTGACACTCTTCACCTTTCTCTATACCGGAGGCATACACATGGACGGTTTTCTGGATGTAAGCGATGCCATAGGCTCCTTTAGGAGCAGGGAAGAAAGGCTGAAGATCCTTAAGGATCCCCATGTGGGAAGCTTCGGAGTGGCAGCAGGGATACTTCTTATACTTGTAAAGACCGTGTCCTACGGGGAATTAAAGAAGGAAACTATGCTGATCACCGGGATAGCCTTCTTTCTTTCAAGGACCTTAAGTGCTCTTTCGATACTTTGTTTTCCGGAGAGCAGCGCTAAAGGAACCGCTTTCACCTTTAAGAAGGCAGCGGGAACAGCAGTTAAGCCGGCCCTTATCATATACGCAATACTTGCGGCAGCCGGGGCATTATATCTTTCCCGGCGGGGAGGAGTTTTGCTCATCATCCTCTCCCTTATCATGACGGCTTTTCATTACTTTAATTCAAAAAGTAATTTCGGGGGAATAAACGGGGATACAGCGGGACATTTTCTTGAGTTATTTGAAACCATAGTACCGTTCACGCTGGTGTTATTTTACATTTAGAGAGGAGGAAATGTGGAAAGGATACATGGAGGCGATATTTATTCCTTTGATAAGGATGTGCTGGATTTTTCCATCAACACAAATCCGCTGGGAATAAGACATGAGATCAGAGCCGCGGCTATTTCCGCCATAGGGGATATGGATAAATATCCGGACAGGAAACAGCTTAAATTAAAGGCCGCAATAGGAAAGATGGAGAATGTAAAGCCGGAGCACATAATCTGCGGGAACGGGGCTTCCGAGATAATATTTGCTCTGGTTTCGGCCGTTAAACCGAAGAAGACACTGCTGCTCTCGCCCTCCTTTACGGAGTATGAGATCGCGGTGGATACGGCAGAGACAGAAAAGATCTTTTATCTTCTCAGGGAAGAGGATGACTTTATGGTAAAGGAGGATATCCTGGACAGGATCGGACCTGATATAGATATGTTCTTTATCTGCAATCCGAATAACCCTACGGGAAAGCTTATCGATAATGATCTCATGAAGCGCATTTTGGATAAGTGCTGCGAAAACGACACATGTCTCGTGATAGACGAGAGCTTTATGGATTTTTCCGAAAGATTCAGCGAATGCACCATGGTGGGTGAGGCGGAGAAATACGATAATCTCATCATCCTTAAATCCTTTACGAAGATGTATTCATTTCCGGGCCTGAGACTTGGCTACGGTATCAGTAAGGACATGGATGTTGTTGAGAAGCTTGAAAAGGTGCGTCCACCCTGGGCGGTGTCAAACATCGCGGAGAGTGCGGGGATCGCGGCCTGCTCTCTTACAAAGCATCCTGAGAACACCAGGAAATTCATTAAAAGAGAGAAGAAAAAGATGTGTTTTCAGCTTTCAAACCTAGAGGAAGCAGGAGTTAGATACATCGCATCCGATACGGATTTTATTCTCTTTACCGCTCCCGATGTGGATCACAGGAGTCTTTATGATCTTATGCTGGAAAAAAAGATCCTTATAAGGAGATGCGGAGATTTCAGAGGGCTGGACAGCCACTGGTACAGGATCTCCATAAACGACGCGCCATCCAATGAAAAACTGATACAGGCAATGAAGGAGATATACAGGGGTGGCTAAGAACCTTATGATACAGGGCACAATGTCCGGAGCCGGAAAAAGCATTATCACCGCAGGGCTTATAAGAGTCCTTATTGAGGACGGCTTCAGAGCCGCGCCATTTAAATCCCAGAATATGGCCCTTAATTCCTTTGTGACGGCAGATGGAAGGGAGATGGGAAGAGCCCAGGTGGTGCAGGCCGCCGCGGCCTGTATGGAGCCATCTTCGGATATGAACCCGGTGCTGATAAAGCCCATGGGAGACACGACCTCACAGATCATAGTGAATGGAAGGCCGGTTGGAAACATGACGGCTTCCGAATACTTCGGTATGAAAAGAAAGCTGATCCCCGATATCCTCGCTTCCTACGAAAGGCTTAGCGAAAAAGCCGATGTCATCATTATGGAAGGGGCTGGGAGCCCCGTGGAGATCAATCTTAGGGATAACGACATAGTGAACATGGGCCTTGCCGCTCTTGTGGATGCCCCGGTGATGATCGTGGGAAATATCGATCCAGGGGGAGTCTTTGCCCAGCTTCTCGGAACCTATGAGCTTTTGGAAAAGAAGGAAAGAGAGAGGGTAAGAGGCTTTATCATAAACAGGTTCAGGGGAGATAAGTCGCTTCTCATGCCTGGACTAAAGCAGTTTGGGGACTACTGCCCCGTTCCCTTTGCCGGGGTGGTTCCCTTTATGGATCTTGATCTCGA